>JAZQZO010000193.1:0-15411 GCA_045634065.1 Acutalibacteraceae bacterium | reverse complement strand
GTGCTGAGGAATAGTTCTGCCGTTTTTCGCCTGATCAATAGCTATATCGGCAGATTCGGTTATACCTGTGCCCTTTAAGGCTGAAATCTCAACTGCCTTACAGCCAAACTTTTTAGAGAGGATTTCAAGGTCGATTTTATCACCGTTTTTTATGATAATATCCATCATGTTGATGGCGATAACTACGGGGATACCAAGCTCTGAAAGTTGAGTTGTAAGATAAAGGTTTCTTTCGATATTGGTGCCATCGACGATATTGAGAATAACATCAGGTCTTTCTTCAACAAGAAATTTTCTTGCAACAATTTCCTCGGGTGTATAAGGTGAAAGTGAATAAATACCCGGAAGGTCAACTACAGTAACATCAGAATTTTTCTTAAGTTTGCCTTCTTTCTTTTCAACGGTAACACCGGGCCAGTTGCCTACATATTGATTTGAACCTGTCAAAGCGTTGAAGAGTGTCGTTTTACCGCAGTTAGGATTACCTGCAAGAGCAATTTTTATACTCATAATATGTTCCTTTCAAAGTAAAAAGATTTTGTTAGCCAAAACTAACTTCTTAGGTTAAAGTATTGAGTAACCTATCAGTTACTCAACTTCTATCTTTTCGCAATCTGCTTTTCTTAAAGTCAGTTCATAACCTCTGACAGTTATTTCAAAAGGATCCCCCAAGGGTGCAACTTTCATAACTTTAATGCTGACACCTTTAGTTATACCCATATCCATAATTCTTCTTTTAAGAGCTCCCTCACCGCCGACTTTTGTCACGCGGACAGTTTCGCCAATTTTGACATCTTTAAGAGTTCTCATATGTTTACCTCTTTTCTATAAGCGACAAGACCTGACTGACGATAGCAGTTAGTCTTGTCTAACTACTGCATATATTACTCCAAAATTTTACATTTGTCAAGACAAAATTTCAATAAAAACAGAATATTGGTATATTCTATTGACAATTATACTTTTTTAAGATAGCATTATGTTAAAAATGATGAAAAAAGGAGATTCATCTATGAAAACTATACTCAAAGGGCTTATTTCCGTACTTATGTTAATCAGTGCCGTCTTACCTGATGCTTTCAGTCTCGGCAAATTACCTGAGGGCAAAACTATAAATCTCGATGAATTTGAATTGGTATGGAGTGACGAGTTTAACAGTGATAAGCTCGATAAAAGCAAGTGGACCTACATTTGGTGGGAAACCGAAAGAAAAGGTGGGTACTGGCACGAAGATATGGTAAAGGTCGAGGACGGAAACCTTGTTATTGCATCACAGTATTTCGATGAGCCTTTGGAAAATTATCACTATGATAAATGGCACGAACAGATTAATTTTAAGGAATATAAACCCGGTTGGTATACCGGTGCTATCAGCACCATTAATCTTTACGAGCAGAAGTACGGATATTTTGAAGTCAGATGCAAACTGCCTGCTGCCTACGGTTTATGGAGTGCCTTCTGGATGATGAACGACAAAGTTGAAGATGTCGACGGCTCCGGTAAAGACGGCACAGAAGTTGATATTTTTGAATCTTTCTATTATAAGGACCATTGGTGGGGCAACGATTGTGTAGTTTCAGGTATACACTATGACGGTTACGGCGAAGGTCATCGCGGCGACAGTATCGGCAAGACTTTTATCGAAAATGATCCCTATACCGAGTATAACACATACGGTCTTGAGTGGAATGAGAATGAATATATCTTCTATCTGAACGGTGTCGAAACCGGCAGACTTTCAACAGGTGGCGTTTCGCAGAATCCTGAATATCTTCTTCTGACAGTTGAATTCAGTGGTGAAAACGGTGTGGCATCAGGTGACAGGCACGGTGCAGGTGACATAAAGAAAACACCCGATAAAAACTGGCCCGCTGAGTTTGTTGTGGACTATGTAAGATGTTATCAATATAAATGATTAAAAGCTTTTGTAAAACTCTGAAAGTTTTACAAAAGCTTTTTTGTTACTCTAAGATATAGATTTCAACAGTTCTTCTGCCGAATTGTTTGGCGGCACTGTAACCACGTATATAAAGGTCAACCACCGTATCACTGTTATAAATGAATCCACCGGTATCTCCGGCAATGGCATAGCCGTAAACATACTTATTATCACTTGAGACAATATACAGCTTTGAGCCGTATGGTATCTCTCTCGGATCAACGGCAACCACTCCGGGCTGCGCTCTTCTGCCTGTAGAGGTAACGGTACCTGTGCAATAAGCGGTAGCCTTGCCGACTATCTTTTTCTTATAGTTGACAGGTCTGTTATTCTCATCCATATCAATTCTGTATGGCGGTGTCAGTTCAGAAATAACCTGTCTTGCAACATTACCGCCGTAAAGGCTCGGCTTTGAGCCCCAGACAACGATCTTATCCACAGCCGCCTTGACAATTTCCGTCTTCACGAGTTCCGTACTGTCATACTTGCCGTCGATATATTTTTTTCTGTAATAGTTTTTCTGCTGACCGTCTTCGCCTTTACGCTTGACTTTAACCTGTTCTTCATACATTTTATCATCATATTCCACCAGGGTTTTAAAGTCTACAGCAACGGTTTTCTCGGTCTGCTTATAGGTTACTCTTTTCACCTGTACACTGCCGCTTTTTGTCAATTTCTTATTGAGAGCAGGTATAACAATATCATCCGAAGAAACTCTGACACCTGATTTTTTCAGCAATTCTTCAACAGTACATTCTACAGTTCTGATTTTCTGATTTCTTCCGTCGCTTGTAAGATTAACAGTAAATGCACGGTAAATATCAACCTTTGTGTTTTCAGTTATCGGCACGCTTTTGTTTATGCTGAGTTTGTCACCGTCTTTAAGCTTAACTCCTGATTTCTCAATTGCATCGCCAACAGTACCTGAAACTGTTACAATCTTAACCAGCTTGCCCTCATCGTAAATAAGAACATCGTGAGGTTTTGTTATGACTATAATACTACCCTTTACTTCAGGGTCAAAATAGTCAAGAATAACCTTATCGTCTTCATTGGCAGGTATACACGAACGTCCTGCAATCAACTGACTGTTATCAGTGAAAGAAAAAACTTTCACTGTTTCTTCATCACTGACAACATAGGTGATCACAAGATTATGCCACACCGCCGCAACAGATACAGCTAAGAGGATAACAACTGCCGAAATAATGCAAAGTTTGCGCTTGATATCTTTTATATAAAGATCAATAACCATCATAATATATTCAGGCATATTGCCACCCCCTTCTTAAGAAATTCTGATATATTATACTCCTAAAACCGAAAAAAGTCAAACTTGATGCTTTTAAGCTACCCTATCTTCACCCTTTGTCAGCTTATATACTTCACTTTCAATGAGTGCTGTCACTTCATCTATATCGGCAACAATTCCCTTTGACAAAAGAAACGCAACCACATATTCCTTTTTCTGCTGACCGGCTTTGCTACCGTAAAGTTGCTCTGCGGCCTTCACCGCAGTTTCAATCCAGAAAATAAGCTTTTGTCTTTTTTCATCGCTGAGTCTCTGTTTAAGATAGGGAACCAGCAAGCCTGTCACAAGAGCCGATATAAGCATTACAATACATTCAATAATATCAGTTACATCAAAATTCATAAAATTCTTCCTTTCTTATCTGTGAAAATTTTCAAGATCTTTTATTCTGTGGCCCATAACCTCAACTGTTTCATCTGTTACAGCTTCGTGTTTTTCAAGTTCATAAACACGCTCGATAACACCGTTGTGTTTTTCAACCTTCTTTTCAAGTTGTTCGATACGATAATTTGTCAGCTTGTTTGATACGAGAATGCCACCTAGTGTTCCGCCGAGAGTACCGACAAGACTGATAACAGATACGATAACTGCTTCGCTCATTTTTTTATCACCTGCTCTTTCTTGCAGTATTCGAGGCAGACCCATTTCTTATCTGCTATCCTACCCCATATTCCGTCGGTTTCAACAACCTTGATTTTCCTACCCTTTACAAGAGTACCAACCTTCGCGAAGTTAGTACCGGCGCCCTTGCGTACATTGAGAACAGCCGTATTGACCTTATATGTGCCTACAGCATAATCTTCAGGCAAGTTTTTAAAGTCGATATCGCCCTTTGACATTACTTCAGTGAAATCGGGATCGATATAGAAAAGACTCTCAGGCTTGCAGGCTCCGCCTGTGCAGTCTAGAACATATTTGCTTCTGGTGTTCTTCTTCCAACCGTTGCCCTTGAATTTCCCTTTGCCGAAGCTGATATGCAAGTGATTGGCCGTTGCTCCGTCGGTACCCTCTTTGCAGATAAGGTCGCCTCGTCTGAATTTTCTGCCTACATAAAGGTTCTTGATGTCCGTATCGTTGGGGTGTGTTATAAGACCGCAAGCGTAGTCACAGGTACCGTCAGCGAAATGAACCTTTTGGGTAGATTCTATCCAAAGGGTGTTAGTACCGCCACTTCCTACACCATAGACTCTGACAATTTTCACCTCGTCGCAAGGACAGTAAAACCCGTCTCTGCCCGTATCTTTGCCACCCTCGTCTATAGGATAATCTTTCGGCGTACCCACAGTATGCGGATAGTGAGATGTCTTACCCTTGTAATTCTGGGTGATTCTCATTGTTTTCATCGGATAGGTAAAATAGTTCATAACCGTTTTACCTCCCACCATAAAGTAAGATAAACAGCCGCAATATAAAGACATATTGTGTTTATAATTCTGAACATTGTTTCTCCTTTCTTGTTCACATAATTAAAAGAAAAAACCGCCCTGCATATCACATATGCAAAGCAGTACCCATCGGTGCAGATATTAAATTGTAATGTGGCTTTGCGGTACCACACTTTTAATTCTATTGTCTTTTTTCACTCTTGTCAATAGTTTTGTGAACATTTGTTCTTTGCTTTACAAAAAAAACTACGGAGTTCATCTGAACTCCGTACTGTATATCAGCTTAAAAAACCTATGATTTCCTCGAGGTTTTCTTCACTTACCATATCAAATCCCTCATCAAACATTTTCACTGCTTCCTGTGCCTTGGGGTCATTGGTTTCCTTAAGCTTACTCTTAAGCATTTTAACCATCATACCCATCATCATTTTATACATTCCGCTGAGTTTCTTTATATTGAAAGCACCTATCAAAGAGAAGAATGGCTCTGAAATTGAGTTTTTCTCTTTGAGTGTAGCATCCTGGCTCTCACTCTTCATCATACCTACAGCAACCACAGCTTTAAGAGTACCGAACTTTACTCTCGCTTCACTGAGTCCCTGAACAGCACCTGCCATAACCCAACCGATGAATATAACATCACCGCCTACAGCAGCATCACTGTCTGATAAAGAATAACAAGGGTAACCTGTTTTATCTGAAAGCATCTGAGCATATCTTTCACAGGAACCTGTATTTGAAACATAAACAATTGAAACCATCTGAATTTTACCTTCCTTACTATTACTTGCTTATTACCGGCAGATTGAAGCAATGCATCTGAAGATTGTTGAGCAATCTTAACGGTTCTGCTGCTTTGAAATCAGTACCCTCGGCGAACATCTGCTGCTGAAGCATAATAGCTGCAAGAAGGGCAGGTTCAGCCTGAGATTTGTGACATTTGATGCTCTGCATCTTGATTTCTTCAAAATCTGTGATATCGATAATTGTGTTAGGCTTATCTGTGTAATAGAAGCCTACACCTTTAACTTTCCAGGCATCTTCACGGAGCTTGCCGTCGATAAACTCAGGGTAGAAATTACACTGAGCATCCATAGCTGCATATTTCACAGCATTACCAACCTTAATGTGGTCACTGTGACATTCTGTTTCAAGATTTGGGTCAGCGGTAAGAACATAGTCAGGTTTAATCTGTCTGATAACTTCCACTATCTTAAGTGAGATTTCTCTTTCGGAGTTATCGTTCTTGTCTGCAAAGCCAAGGAAGCCTGCATTCTTTACACCCAGAAATTTCTGAGCTGCAAGGGCTTCTTTCTGTCTTATAGTCTGAACATTGTTTTCTTTACCGATATACTCAGGCTCTGCGAATCTGTCATCAGTTACTGTAAGTTCATAAACCTCAACGCCTAAAGACTTAAGCCACGCCATAGTACCTCCGGCACCAATCTGATTATCGTCGGGATGGGGCTGAACAAAAAGTACTCTCTCTGCTTTTGATAAATCGGGTGGTGCGCAGAGAAGATCGGCAGCTGCGGTAACCTTTGAAACAACAGCCTTAGTTGCAACAAATTTAGCTGATGAATTACGTTTTCTTATAATTTCTTTCACTTTCATATTCCTGTCTCCTTTTACATATTTCCTTATACACTTTATTTTATATCAAATTACATCCTGAGTCAACTCATAAGAGGAAAAAACTGTTTCTATCTTCTTACTGCAACTTTCGGGTGAATATACCCATCTGTCGATATAGTCACCATCGTTATAATAAGTCACAGCTTCATTTGGATATTCAGCATCAAATGAATCTACTATGATAAGTTTGATTTTCATTCTTTCGGGAATGAGATTTTTTATATATACACTTGCGTGCTGACCGGGCACTACACCCGGTACATATTCTGCAAGACCTGCAAGATTGGGCTTAAGTTCCACAAAAATACCGTATCTCTCAACTGATCTGACAATACCGGGTACTGTTTCACCGGCTTTGAAAAGAGCTGCGTTTTCTTCCCAGGTACCGAGAAGTTCTTTATAGCTCAAGGTTATTCTTCCCTCTTCGTCAATACCTTTGACTACAGCCTTGATTTTTTGACCCGGAGTAAATCTTGCTGACGGGTGCGGTATTCTTGAAACCGATATACTGTCAATTGGCATAAGCGCAGATATGCCTGCACCGATATCAGCAAAGACACCGAAAGATTCCATATGGGTTACAACTGCATCAATGACACAGCCGGGAGTGAGTGTTGAGATATAATCCCTCATACAGTCCTCTTGCACACTCTTTCTGCTTAGTACTGCATATACCTCACCTTTTTCATCAGTTTTAAAATCTATTATTCTGCATACAACGGGTTTATTTACCCTTGATATTATTGCTATATCCCTGACAGAACCGTCGGAAATGCCTATAGCACCCTCATCTCTCGGGATAACGCCTTTCATCACACCTAAATCTACGTGCAGGTTATGGTCTTTATCACAGACCGTAGCTCTCGCTTCAAGAATCTTGCCACTGTAATAAGCTTCTTTCAGTGAAGCTTTCGACAGCAGCACGTTTTTGTTTTCCTGAGTGGAGATTAGATAGTTTTCCGGAAAATACTTTTTCATTTTTAAAACCCTTTCTGTTCAGCATCGGATAAATACCGACACATTTATTGTAATTTTAATATATGCTTATTTTCTTTGCTAAATGCAAAATCTATCATTTACAGTTGATATTCACTGATTATTTGTGATATAATATATCGATAAAATATGTCAGGCGGTGAAGTTATGGATATCAGAGTAGGCGACCTACTTATAATGAAGAAGAACCATCCTTGCGGTAACAGCGAATTCAAAGTTCTGCGCTCGGGTATGGACTTTAAGTTAGAATGCAAAAAGTGCGGTCATGTTGTGATGGTACCACGACTCAAAGCCGAAAAAAATATCAAAAAAGTTATCCGCGAAGAACCCGCTGAATAAAACCCTTAATATAATCTTTGTCCAAACAGGAGAAAAGTATGCTTAACAAATTAGCTTTAGCCGAAGAACGCTTTGAAGAAATCTGTCAGATGCTTTATGACCCTGCCGTTATCGCAGACATCGAACAGTACAGCGCTCTTTTAAAAGAACATAAAAATCTTGAACCTATTATCACAAAATTCCGCGAATATAAAAGTGCCGAGGATACCCTTAAAGAGTCACGCGCTATGCTTGACGAAGGCGGACTCGACAAAGATTTCCGTGAGATGGTTCAGGAAGAATACGAGCTTGCAAAAGAAAGCACAGCTACTCTTTATTACGAGCTGAAAATCTTACTCTTACCCAAAGACCCTAACGACGACAGAAATGTTATTGTTGAAATCCGAGGCGGTGCAGGCGGTGAAGAATCTGCACTTTTTGCAGGGGTACTTTACAGAATGTACTCTATGTATGCAGAATCACGCCATTGGAAAACAGAAGTGCTTTCATCTAACCCTACCGAGCTCGGTGGATTTAAAGAAGTCAGTTTTATGATAAGCGGTGAGGGTGCATATTCACGCTTCAAGTTTGAAAGCGGTGTTCACCGTGTTCAGCGTGTGCCCGAAACAGAAACTCAGGGCCGAATTCATACATCCACAGCTACTGTTGCAGTGCTTCCCGAAGCTCAGGATGTTGACGTGCAGATTAACCCTGCCGATTTACAGATAGATACCTACCGTGCCAGTGGTGCAGGCGGCCAGCACGTAAATAAAACCGAATCTGCCATACGTATTATCCATATTCCTACAGGTACAATAGTCGAATGTCAGGACGAGAGAAGTCAGCACAAAAATAAAGACAAGGCTATGAAGATTCTCCGTTCAAGAATTGTCGAAGCTGAAAGAGAAAAGCAGATGTCCTCTATTGCCGACGAGAGAAAAAGCCAGGTAGGTACAGGCGACAGAAGCGAAAGAATCCGCACCTACAACTATCCTCAGGGCAGAATTTCAGACCACAGAATCGGTCTTACAATATATAAATTAGAGCAGTTTTTAAACGGCGACCTTGATGAAGTTATCGATGCTCTTATCACCTACGATACTGCTCAGAAATTAAAAAGCGAAAGCTAAGTGATAGATATGAAAACTCTTCATTTTGAAATTCATTCACCTGATAGTGAAGATATAACTAAGGTTGCATCTATTCTCAGAGACGGCGGCACAGTAGCTATACCTACAGAAACCGTATATGGTCTTGCCGGCAACGCCCTTAAAGGTGAATGTGTAAAGAAAATTTACGAAGCTAAGGGCAGACCCTCAGATAATCCTCTTATTGTACACATAAGCGACATTTCTCAGTGGGCACCTCTTGTAAAAGATATCCCCGAAAGTGCTATGGCTCTTGCTGAGAGGTTCTGGCCGGGACCTCTTACAATCATTCTCCCCAAAAGCGAACTTATTCCTGAAGAAATCAGTGGCGGTCTTAACACCGTTGCAGTGAGAATGCCCTCAGATGAAATTGCCAGAGCGATTATCAGTCAGTGTGGCTTTCCTCTTGCCGCCCCCTCCGCCAACACCTCGGGCAAGCCGAGTCCCACTTGCGCCAGTCACGTCACAGAAGACCTTGAGGGCAGAATCAATGCCATTGTAGATTCTGGCGAATGTAGCGTAGGGATAGAATCAACCGTTATAACTCTTGCAACTGATATTCCTCGACTCCTCAGACCCGGCGGCATTACCCCGGAAATGCTCACGGAAGTTTTAGGTGAAATCGAAATTGACGATGCAGTTTACAATAAGCTCCACGAGGGTGCAGAAGCAGCTTCACCCGGAATGAAATATAAGCACTACTCACCCGATGCGAAAGTACTCATCGTCAAGGGCAGTTTTGCATCTTACAAAAAATATATCGAGGACACTGCCGAAAAGGGAGACGTAGCTCTTTGCTTTGAAGAGGAAGTTGAAAACCTCAGTATAAAGTGCATTACCTACGGCAGAAAAGACGACCCTTCATCTCAGGCAAAGAATATCTTCGACGCTCTGAGAAAGGTTGACGATGAAAAAGCAAAAACTGTTTATGCGCGATTTCCCGAAAACGAGGGAATCGGCCTGGCAGTATTTAACAGACTTGTAAGGGCTGCAGCTTTTAACATCATTGAAGTTTGAGGTGATATTATGCTTACAATAGGTCTTACAGGCAAAACAGGTGCAGGCAAAACCACCGCAGCAGCTTATCTTAAGGAAAAAGGCTGTTATATCATCGACGGAGATGTTATTGCACGACAGATAACCGAAAAAGGTTCAGATGTTTTACCGCTTCTTCAGAAAGCTTTCGGCTACGACATCTTAGATGAAAACGGTGAACTTATAAGGAAGTGTCTTGCTATGAGAGCTTTTTCATCAAAAGAAAACACCGCAGTTCTCAACAGCATCACCCACCCTGCCATCAAAAAAAGATGCGAAAGGGAAATGGATTTTGCTGAAAATCACGGATATAAAACAGCGGTTATAGATGCAGCCGCTCTTTTAGACAGCGATTGCAAAGATCTTTGTCAAAAGATGATAGTTGTCCACGCTGACGAAGAAACCCGACTTGAGAGAATTCTTAAACGTGACGGCATATCAACTGAAGACGCTATAACAAGAATAAAAGCTCAGAAAGATGACGAATATTACCTTAGCAATGCTGATATAATAATTCGTAACCACCCCCCTTATAATTTAGAAGATGAATTACTTAAACTTGAGGTGCTGATAGATTGAATTTTAAAAAAATCATCTCTCTTATTATCACATCAACTCTTTTGCTTTCAGTTATATACCTCGGCACCTTGTCACTGCTTAAGACATTATATCCTCTTAAATACGAGGATTATGTCGAAGTATATGCCAAGCAAAACAATCTTTCACCATCTTTTGTTTATGCGGTTATTGAGTGTGAAAGCAGTTTTGACAATGAAGCTGTTTCATATATCGGTGCTACCGGACTTATGCAGATAATGCCAGACACCTTCGACTGGATAAATATGAAACTCGGGGAAGACACTCCTTACTCAATGGCAACAGATCCGGAAACCAATATAAAATACGGATGCTTCCTTTATGGCTACCTGCTTTCAAAATACAGCAGAGTACAAGAGGCACTTGCCGCCTATCACGCCGGCAACGGCAATGTAGATAAATGGCTCAAAGACAGCCGATATTCTTCTGACGGTGAAACTCTTCACACTATTCCCTACCCTACAACAAGTAAGTATGTTAAAAAGGTTATTCTAACCGAAAACATATATGAAAAACTCTATTTCAGAAAGGAACAATAAATTATGTCACAGGAAAAATCACAAGCAGAACTCCTGAAAGAAGAACTCTTTTTCGAAAAGAAGCACTTCTCAAATCAGATGAGCGAAGAAGAACTCAAAAAAGCAGACGATTTCTGCGAAGGCTATAAGGAATTTTTATCAGTAGCCAAAACAGAAAGAGAATGTGTTGACTATATGATCGAAGCTGCTGAGGCTAAAGGCTTCGTACCCTTCGACAATAAGAAAACATATAAAGCAGGCGATAAGGTTTACCTCAACAACAGAGGCAAGAGCATTATCCTTGCAGTTATCGGTGAAAAGGGCGTTTCAGAGGGTGCAAAAATCGTTGCAGCTCACATCGACTCACCCCGTCTCGACCTTAAGCCCACTCCCCTTTATGAATCAGATGAACTCGCTTACTTCAAGACACACTACTACGGTGGCATCAAAAAGTATCAGTGGGTAGCTATCCCTCTTTCACTCCACGGCATTGTTATGGATAAAGACGGTAACAGTATCAAAATCAACATCGGTGAAGACCCCGCTGATCCAAAATTTGTTATCACAGACCTTCTTCCCCACCTCGATAAAGAACAGTCAAAGAGACCTCTTCTCGAAGGCATCAAGGGCGAAGAGCTCAATATACTTATCGGCTCAAGACCTTTCAAAGCTGATTCAGGCAGCAATCTTGTCAAACTTAATATTCTCAAGATTCTTAACGAAAAATACGGCATTACAGAAAAAGACTTCATTTCAGCAGAACTTGAAGCTGTACCTGCTATCCCCGTATCAGATATCGGTTTTGACAGAAGCCTCATCGGTGCTTACGGTCACGACGACAGAGTATGCTCATACCCTGCAGCAATCGCAGCTTTCAACATCGGCACACCTGAACACACATCAATCGCAGTTCTTGCCGACAAAGAAGAAATAGGCTCAGACGGCAACACAGGTCTCAACTCAAGCTTTATGAAATATTTCATCTGCGATCTTGCAAAAGCAGAAGGTCTTGAAGGCAGAGATGTTCTTTCAATGTCCGAGTGTCTCTCAGCTGACGTTAATGCAGGCTTTGATCCCACTTTCCCCTCAGTTCACGATAAGTACAACTGCTGCGCTCTCAACTACGGTGCTGTTATTACCAAGTACACAGGCGCGAGAGGCAAAAGCGGCACATCAGATGCAAGTGCTGAATTTATGAGCAAAGTACGTCGCATTCTTGACAACGCTAATGTTTCCTGGCAGATCGGTGAACTCGGTGCAGTTGACGAAGGTGGCGGTGGTACCGTTGCAAAATATGTAGCTAACCTCAATGTTGGCGTTGTTGACGTTGGTGTACCCGGACTTTCAATGCACGCTCCTTATGAAATCGTAGCAAAAGGTGACGTTTACAGCACCTACAGAGCTTGTTACCAATTCTTCAAATCATAAAATGCTCAAAGCGACTGTTTCATTCAAAGCAGTCGCTTTTTATACACATTTTGAAATTCTGTTTAAATTTCAAAAAAATAACACCTTTTGTTTTTTATATTTTAATTTTTTCTCAATTCAATCGTTGTCTTTTTAAAATATACTGATTCAGCTGACAATTGTATATAATATTGAAAAGGGGTCATTTATGCAGAATTTAAATACCAGCAATCCACAGACATTGCCTTTAGACACTGCCGGAATTCTTTACTCTTATACAAAAACTAAAACCTGGAATCAGACCTACCGCGTTTCTGCAAATCTTTATGATGAAGTCAATGAGGAGTTTTTAAAGCAAGCTGTAAGAAAGCTTCGTTATCGCTTTCCGAGTTTTTATATGAGAATATCGCAGGGTTTCTTATGGAAACAGCTTAAAAGTGCACCCGTAGATGTTGACGATATTGTTGTTCAGGATAAAGAGCTATGCTCACCTGTTAACACCGAAAATAAATATGCACCTCTTTTTAAGATTCGTTATTATAAGAAAAGAATTTCTCTGGATATATTTCACGGAATCACTGACGGTCACGGTGCTATTACATATCTGAAAACTCTCCTTGCAACATATTTCAATCTCCAAGGCATCAACATTCCCTGCACTCACGGTATACTTGATATAAATGAAAGTCCAAAAACTGAGGAGCTTGAAGACGGTTATCTTAAATTTTATGACAAATCAAAAGGCAAAGCCAGCCGCAGTGAAAAAGTTGCATATCAGCATTACATCGATGACAAAGATGGAGTTTTCTCTATAATGCAAGCTAAGGTTTCCGCCTCAGAAATAAAAAATATCACCAAGGCTTTAGACGTATCTGTCACAGAGTATCTTGTTGCCTTATATGCATATTCATATTACATCAATAAAGATCATCGCAGCAGAAAGCCCATTAAAATCCAGTATCCCATAGATCTGAGAAATATTTTCGGTCTTCAGACTCTTCGTAATTTTTCTTTGGTAATGAGTATTTCACTTCCCTACAGAAAAGAAAAGTATACATTTGAAGAGGTGCTGGAAACCACCGTAAAGCAGATAAGCGACAGCAAGGATAAAAATAAAATTCAAAGAATACTTAACACCAACGCTGCTGATGCTGCTATGGCGATCACAAAATATTCACCCTCATTTATGAAACAGCCCTTTATCATAGCCGGCTTTCATCTATATGGTGAAAGAATGGTCACATCTCCTATATCTAATGTGGGACTCATATCAGCGCCCGATGAGCTGAAAAAATTAGTAGATTATTTTGATTTAACAATAGGTGCAACTAAAATGAATTCCATAAATGCAGCTGTCGGTACATTCAAAGAGAATATGGTTATAACTTTTTCCACAAAAAAAGCAAGAAGAGAAGTTCAGAAAACATTTTTCAACTTGCTCGAAAAGCACGGCGCAAACATCGAATATACAATAGAACGATAATTTTATTCCCTGCATCTATGAGATACAGGGAATTTTAAGTATATTTATGCAATAACACACAAAAAATAATGTATAATGTTTGAATGTTATACACTATTACCTCTTGACTTTTACATAAAAAAGCGTATAATAATGTACCATAGTCCAAAGAAAACATATGAACGGAGAGAAAGAAAATGAAAGCAAAGAAAGAAATCAAAAAGATTGTTCTGGCTTATTCCGGCGGTCTTGATACATCAATCATCATCCCCTGGCTCAAAGAAAACTATGAAGGCTGCGAAGTAATCGCTGTTTCAGGTGACGTAGGTCAGGCTTCAGAACTTGACGGTCTTGAAGAGAAGGCTCTCGCTACAGGCGCAAGCAAGCTCTACATCGAAGACCTCAACAAAGAATTCGTTGAAGATTATATCTATCCCACTCTCAAAGCAGGCGCTGTTTACGAAGGTATGTATCTTCTCGGTACATCATTTGCTCGTCCTCTTATCGCAAAGAGAATCGTAGAAATCGCTCTCGCTGAAGGCGCTGATGCTATCTGCCACGGCTGTACAGGTAAAGGTAACGACCAGGTACGTTTCGAGCTTGCTATTAAGGCATTTGCTCCTGATATGGAAATCATTGCTCCCTGGAGAACCTGGGAATTCAAGAGTCGTGAAGATGAAATCGAATACGCCATCAAAAAGAACATTCCTCTTAAAATTACAAGAGAAACAAACTACTCAAAAGATAAGAACATCTGGCACCTTTCACACGAAGGTCTTGATCTCGAAGATCCCGCAAACGAACCCAAGTACGATGAAATCCTTGAACTTGGTGTAACTCCCGAAAAGGCTCCCGATGCTCCCACCTACATCACTATCGGCTTCGAAAAGGGCGTACCCACAACTCTCAACGGTGAAAAGCTCGACGGTCCCGCTATGGTTAAGGCACTTAACGAAGTTGGCGGTGCAAATGGTATCGGTATTGCTGATATGGTTGAAAACCGTCTCGTTGGTATGAAGAGCCGTGGCGTATATGAGACTCCCGGTGGTACAATTCTCTACAAGGCTCACGAAATGCTCGAACAGCTCTGCCTTGACAAAGAGACACAGCACCTTAAGATGCAGCTTGCAGTTAAGTTCTCAGAACTCGTTTACAACGGTCAGTGGTTCACACCTTGCCGTGAAGCTCTTTCAGCTTTTGTTGACAAAACTCAGGAAACTGTTACAGGTGAAGTTAAACTCAAGCTCTACAAGGGTACAATTATGGGTGCCGGTATGACATCACCCTATACACTTTACAGCGAAGAAATGGCTACTTTCGACGAAGATCAGGTTTACGATCAGTACGATGCAGAAGGTTTCATCAACCTCTTCGGTCTTCCCCTTAAAGTCAGAGCTATGCTCTCAAAGGATTGGGACAAATAAGATAATTTTAAAAAGGGACTATCTTACGGTAGTCCCTTGATTTATCGGCAGATTTCATATATAATGTAGACATTAAAATTCCGGAGGAATACACTATGTCTTTATGGACAGGACGATTTAAAAAATCACTTGATAAAAAAAACAACGACTTCAATTCATCAATACCCTTTGACTGCCGTATGGCTCAGCAGGATATCAGAGGGTCTGTTGCTCACGCTACAATGCTCGGCAAACA
>JAZQZO010000192.1:0-4639 GCA_045634065.1 Acutalibacteraceae bacterium | reverse complement strand
TCGGTGATTTTTTCATTTCTCCTCTCTACTTCAAGGTCGCTTTATTCCGCACATCTCTATTTAAAACAGCTTTCATTTTCATTGACCGCTACTTTTCATCTTTCATCCAGTTACTTCTCGTCAACCACGCGTTGCTGTCCTTACCCTTTACCCTCTCACTACTCGACTGTCGATAGCCGCTGGTTTTTGTGCTTTGGTTGGTCGTTTCGGGGTGGGTTTTGCTCGGATGATTATCCTACGTTTTGCTACTGCTTCTTTTTGAATATGTATCCGCGTTTTGCTTTTATGGTGCAGAGGATGAGGAAAATAAGTGGAAACCATGCCAACAAGGACAAAATATGGTTGATTGAGATATCGGTGAAGTAACTTTTGTGTGATATGTTATATAATATATATGTAATAATTCCGAATGGATTCAATGCTGTCACATAGGATGAAAAACACATAAAAATGGCATATATAATCCAAGCAGCCATAAGCCAAGGGTGCTTGATGTTAGTTGCTAAGAGTATGCCTAAAACTGTAAGGGGAGCAGTAAGTAAAATAAAAAGTGAAGCTTCAAGAGTGAAGATAATAGTTAAAAGTCCGCCTGTTACAGCAAGTAAAATACCCACATATTTTCTAACGATTTTTTCATTGTACTTAGCTGTATTCTCGCCGTCGGGATCTTTAACATACACATAAACAGGCTCTTGCGTTGGCTGTGGGTCAGCTTTACCTTTCATTATATAATCAATAGATACTCCGAAGATTTCACTGAGCTGCAATAGTTTTTCTGCTTCGGGGAGGCACATATTGTTTTCCCATTTTGATATAGTCTGACGGGACACATCAAGTTTATCTGCAAGAGCTCCTTGGGACATATTATTTCTGTTTCTGAGGTCATAGATTCTTTCGCCGATGCTTGTCATTTGTATCAGCTCCTTTCTGCTTAAAGGATAGCATAATAAGGGAAGAAAGTCTATCAATGTTGGTTTAAAATTTAGCAACTTCAGGTTGCAGAGACTAAAAATTCGGTAATAAGGAAAGTTTTGGTCAAGCTTTTACAAAAGCTTGCGGGGGTGCGGGGCGGAGCCCTGCGATACTAAAAGAAAGTTGCATAAAATATCATTAATTGTGCTCTTCGCGCAGGTATTACTTTTTTTGAAAAAAGCAATCAAAAAACTTTAGTTATTTTTCTTTAAAAAATCCCTCTAACCTATTGATATTTCTCTGAAAATTTGAGATAATATAATGAATTATCATATCCCATAAGGAGGTATATACATTGAGCGATAACTTAAAGCTCGCTGAGCTTTTATTTCCCAATATAACAGAAACACCCGATGATATGGAAGCTAAGTTTCCGCCCAGAAAATTAAAGGAAGGTGTTCGTGTCACAAGACTCGCACCCAGCCCCACGGGCTTCCTTCACTTCGGTAACCTTTTCGCAGGTACAGTAGCCTACAGAACAGCTAAAACTACCGACGGTATTTTCTTCGTACGTGTTGAAGATACTGACCAGAAAAGAAAAATTGAAGGTGCCGTTAAGGTTATGCTCGACGGTCTTGAGGCTTTCGGTGTAACAGCAGATGAAGGTGTTATCGGTGAAGATATGGAAAAGGGTGACTATGGTCCCTATTATCAGAGCAAGAGAAAAGACATCTATCACGTTTTTGCAAAAACTCTTGTAGAAAAAGATCTTGCTTACCCCTGCTTCTGCAGTGCTGAGGAACTCGATGAAATCAGAGCTAAGCAGGAAAATGAACCGCAAAAAGGCTACTGGGGCAAGTATGCTAAGTGCCGCAACCTCAGCTTTGATGAAATCCAAGAGAAAATCAATGCTGGTGCGCCTTGGACACTTCGTCTCAAGTCACCGGGTAATGCAGAAAATAAATGCTTTATCGATGATATGATCAAGGGCAAAATTGAAATGCCTGAAAACGTGCAGGATATCGTTCTTCTTAAGTCCGATGGAATTCCTACATATCACTTTGCTCACGCTGTTGATGATCACCTTATGCGTACCACCCACGTTGTCCGCGGTGACGAGTGGATGTCAAGCTGCCCTGTACATCTTCAGCTCTTTAAGTGCCTTGGCTTCAAAGTTCCTAAGTACGCTCACGTGGCTCCCATTATGAAAGAGGAAAACGGCGGTAAGCGTAAGCTTTCAAAGAGAAAGGACCCCGAAGCTGCTGTTACATTCTATATCGAGCAGGGTTATCCAAAAGAGAGCGTCAACGAATATATGATGACTCTTATGAACTCCAACTTTGAAGACTGGAGAAAAACCAACAAAGATGCATCTATCGATTCTTTCCCCTTCAACCTTAAAAAGATGAGTGTTTCAGGTGCGCTCTTTGATATGGTGAAATTTAATGACGTATCAAAGAATGTCATCTCACTTATGAGTGCCGATAAGGTTTATGAGTACACTGCCGAGTGGGCAAAAGAATACGACAAGGATTTCTATGAGCTTCTTGCTGAAGATCCAGCACACTCAACTGCAATACTTAATGTTGACCGAGACACTCCCAAACCCAGAAAAGATATCGCTTGTTGGAGTGAGGTAAAAGATTATATCAGCTACTATTTCGACGAGATTTTTGATAATAATCTTGAGTTGCCTGAAAACATCACAGCAGATATGGCAAAGGAAATCTTAGAAGCTTATATCAATATTTATAATGAAAATGATTCCAAGGACGAATGGTTCCAGAGAATGAAAGATCTTTGTGAGCCTCTCGGTTACACTCCCAACGTTAAGGAGTTCAAGAAGAATCCCGAGGCTTTCAAGGGCCACGTAGGTGATGTTTCAACGGTTATCAGAGTTGCCGTAACAGGCAGAAGAAATACTCCTGATCTTTATTCTATTATGAGCCTTTTAGGCAAGGATAAGGTTATGGAAAGACTTAACTTAGCACTGAATCACTTCGGTGCGTGAAAGGAAAATAACAATGGAAGAAGCAGTAAAAATTTCTAATTTTATCCACGACTTCATCGATGAAGATCTGGAAAAAGGCGTTTACTCCCACGTACAGACACGTTTTCCGCCTGAACCCAACGGTTATCTTCATATCGGACACGCTAAGGCAATTCAGATAGACTTCTCCACTGCTGAAAAATACGGCGGCACCTGCAATCTTCGTCTCGACGATACAAACCCCTCAAAGGAAGATGTCGAATATGTAGATGCAATCAAAGAAGATATCTTATGGCTCGGCTATAAGTGGGACAAGGTTCTGTATGCATCAAGCTATTTTGATTTCATTTATGAATGTGCTATCAAGCTCATCGAAATGGGTAAGGCTTATGTCTGCGATCTTACAGCTGACGAAATCAGAGAATACAGAGGTACTCTCACAGAACCCGGTAAAAACAGTCCCTACAGAGACAGAACGGTAGTAGAAAATCTTGATCTTTTCAAGAGAATGACAGACGGCGAATTTCCTGACGGTGCAAGAGTTCTTCGTGCCAAGATTGATATGGCATCTCCCAATATCAATATGCGCGACCCTGTTATCTACAGAATAGCTCATATCAGTCACCATCAGACAGGTGACAAGTGGTGCGTATATCCTATGTACGACTTTGCACATCCTCTTTCAGATACAAGAGAGGGCGTAACTCACTCACTATGCTCACTTGAATTTGAAAATCACAGACCTCTTTATGATTGGTTCCTTCGTGAACTCGGTCTCAAAGAACCTTCACGTCAGATTGAGTTTGCAAGACTTAACCTCAACTACTGCCTTACCAGTAAACGTAAGTGTCTGCAGCTTGTAAACGAAGGTATTGTTGATGGCTGGAATGACCCGAGAATGGTTACCATCAGCGGTATGAGAAGAAGAGGCTATCCTGCAGAGGCTATCAGAGATTTTATTAATCGTGTTGGCGTTTCAAAAGCATATAGCGTTGTTGATTTCGGTCTTCTCGAGGCTTGTGTAAGAGATAATCTCAATGCAAACGCTCCCAGAGCTATGGCTGTTCTTCGTCCCTTAAAGGTAATCATCGACAATTATCCCGAAGATTTAATTGAAGAGATTGAGCTTCCCATCAATCAGGATAAACCCGAACTTGGTACAAGAACAATCCGTTTTTCTAATGAAATCTACGTTGAAAAAGAAGACTTTATGATCGAACCTCCTAAGAAGTATTTCAGACTATTCCCCGGTAACGAGGTAAGACTCAGAGGTGCATATTTCGTTAAGTGTGTCGGTTATGATACAGACGAAAACGGCGAGGTTACAGCGGTACACTGCACATACGACCCTGAAAGCAAGGGTGGCAACTCACCTGACGGCAGAAAGGTGAAGGGTACTCTTCATTGGGTAAGTGCTAAAAACTGCATCGACTTTGAAGCGAGACTCTATGACAGACTCTTCAATAATCCTAATCCCTCAGACGAGTCAACGGGTAGCTTCAAAGATAATCTCAACCCCGATTCACTTACAATTCTCGAAGGTTGTAAATTAGAAGACGGCGTTGAAGATCTCAAAGTCGGTGACACATTCCAGTTTATGAGACAGGGTTACTTCTGTGTTGATACAACATCGGCAGATGACAAGATTGTATTTAACAGAACAGTTGACCTTAAGTCATCTTGGAAATAAATTTAAGGAGTAAATTTAAAATGAAAATTGCTTATCGTATTATTACC
>JAZQZO010000191.1:0-11511 GCA_045634065.1 Acutalibacteraceae bacterium | reverse complement strand
GTGCAGGCCGTGGCGAATATAAGAGAGCAATGCCTTTCTTTACACTTCCTTTCAATAACCTCGACAGTGCACTCGGTATTCTTATGAGCATTGACGATATGCTTGAAGCCACTAAGGCAGGTCGCCTTGTTATGGATGGCGGTCCCGAGTTCGGTGCTCAGATCGGGGGATTCATGCTTGAAATCGGCGCTCTTGCAAAATAAGCAAATTAATTAATCATAAAAATGCCCTATGCGGCAGGTTAATTTAATGATGCAACCCCACTCTTTATGGAGTGGGGTTATTTTATACGCTGAAAATCGGATCAAAGACGTTTTCTATATTTTGTATAGGTTTTATACACTCACCCAAAATGTAGAAACAAAAGAAAAACACGTGTATAATTAAGTGTAAAACTCACCAAAATAGTCTGGCAACATCTATGCAAAATGTAGAATTAAAAAAATATTAAAAAAGACCTTGCAAAACTTGCTCTTGAATGATATACTACATATAGTTATAGGTGTCTCTATGGGCATATTGCACCCATTTTCGGGAAAATCTCGGGAATATATAGGGAAATCCTATTTGAAAATATATTCTATTCTTTCATTTAAGGAGGAAAATTTTATGAAAGTTGGAAAAAAACTACTCAGTACGTTGCTTGCTATTTTAATGATAGTATCCAGCGTATCAGTATGCTTCGGTGTTCTCGGTGCGGACAACTCCATCGAGTCACTTATGAGTCAGATCGAACTTCAACACAAAAGTTTGATTGACCTTATTGAAGCAGCTGACAAAGACACTGCAACAGAGGAGGACATTAAGAAGGTTCCTGCTTCATCCGGTACCGGATTTTGGCAGGTAGGACGCGATACTCCTACATCTTCTTGGCATTGGGTTGCTTATGCTTATGCAGAGGCAGCTAACTATGTTGCATCTAACGAACACACCTTATACGGTATTTATGAGGGTATCCTTAAAGAAATCGAGGACGAGCTTGATCAAAGCACAACCGGCAGAATGCCTCTTGCTCGTTACGAAGAAATCCTCAAAGTATTTACCTTTGGTGAAACAGCAGACAATGGTGTTTACCTTACAGGTAGTGAAGTGACCCTTGATATCAAGGCTGGCTTCAATATTCTTCAGTTTGCTGATGGCACCGCTGGCTCATACAACAAAATTCCTGATGAGAACAATCTTCAGGGCCTTGACCTTTACAGAGGTGTACTTACTGTTAACAAGACAGCAGACGGTAGCGGCCAGTACGTAATCAATAAGGGTGATGTTAAGTTCGAAAGCATCACACAGGACCCCGAACAGATTGCTGCCGATCTTACAAATGTAAAGGCTCTTATTGCAGAGTTCATCGGCTTAGGTCAGACTTGGTTTGCTAGTGATTATTTCACTAATAACTCAGTTCCTAATGTAGATTTCCCTGAGGCAGAAACAGAAACTGATGTGCTTTCAAGCAAGATTTTCCAGGTTGCTGAAAAGATTCAGCAGTTTGAAGATGCTATTATGGGTGCCGGTATCTCAAATGCAGAAGAAATCTGGGATAACTTTGTAAAGCACGAGCTTCCTTCAGGTTCACAGAAAACTTGGAAACAAGTTCAGAACTGGTACACCGGCGAAGTTCTTGGTTATATTGCACCTGCTTATGCCGATGATTTCCAGTCAAAATTTGAAAATATTTTCACTAGAGCAGATTCTGAAACATCAGGCGTTGCTCTCCTTCAGTCATACAATGAAATCAGCGATTATATCGAAGATCTCAAGGTTGTTGAAGTTTATAACGGTAATGAAAACGTTAATTACTTCCAAGATATCAAAGCTGCTTTTAAAGACAATGGTGGCTATGCAGGTGAAGTATACTATAATAATGTACTTACACGTTTAGCAAAGCTCGGTCATAAACTTGCAGAAGCATATGCTCAGGAATATTATCTTGAGTTCGTTGATGTTTTCAAGGCTATGATTGATACAAGTGTTCCTCACACACTTCGTACTCCTGATGAAGCTGAAAAGCTTGGTCACGTTTGGTTAGAGTGTGATGGCACTTGCGATGAAATTTGCACAAACGATGAATGCACACAGGATGGCGAACACTGTGTTCACTATGACTTTATCCAGGCTAAGGCATATGTTCTCAGAGGTGCAACAGTTGTATCAGTATTTGAGACAAATGTAATACCTTATATCACAGATTCTACAGGCAAGGTTATTTGGTCATACCTCAAGAGTATTGATGATAATGCTTACGATTCAGGCGCTTTACAGAATGGTGAAGGTATCTCACTTGACGATGAAGGCAACTGGAATAAGTTTGTATCACAGTACAATGTATATTCACTTAACGTAGGCGGTAAAGAGTATATCGACGCTAAAGTTAAGATGGATACTATTATGAATGGTATCAATGAAGCTCGTCTTAATACTGCTTCATATTCATATATTTACGATCTCTATCTGCAAATGCTTGATGCAGGTTTCAACACTTGCAAAGCTGTTGCTGAAGATGAAGCTACAGCAGACCTTTTCAAGGGTATCTTCGGTGAAGATGGTATCACACCTTATGTAGATTTCATCAAGGATCTCAAGAGACGTGCGGCTAACCGTATCTATGACCTTTCAAAGCGTGTATTTGATTATTATGAAGAAGGTGATAGCCAGGTTAACTACTGGAACTTCGAAATTATCATCCTCGCTTACAATGCTATCACAGATGAGGCTGTTCCCAGCACACTTGGTGAATTCCTCAAGGCTGAACCTGCATACAGACCGACCGATTATGAAGATACAGTTACAGCTCACTCACTTGAAGAAGTTTCAAACCTTTATAATCAGATTAATCAGCCTCTTCCCGGTAAGAATGAATCAATCATCAAGCAGGCTCTTGCATTTAAATCAGCTCTTGAAGGTCTTAGAGATAAAACTACCGATAAGGATGTATTAATCCGCAGATATCTCTTTAACAATGTAGATAAGGATCCTGAGCACAAGAAATATGACAAGATTTGGATTAAAGCTCCCGAGAATGCACTCAGCTATGACCTTATTCAGGATCTTGTTGATAATGTAGGTCTTACTTCAAATAAGGATGCAGACGTTCTTGTAGAAGATCTTATTAAAGCTCTTGACCAAATTGTTATCTCAGAAGATATGGGTAAGCTTCTTGGTGGCCTTCTTTTCAAGAAAGAACACAAGACAAAGACTGATGTTAACGGTAACGTAACTTATGGTTATATTGGTTACACTGACCAATTCAGCACTAGTGGTCAGGTTTTCTATCACGCAAATGCTAACCTTGCTTCTGATACATCCACAAATGTAGATGGCAGAGCATATCACAGAATCAAGAAGATGGATAATCCTCTTGGTTATTGGGAAAAAGAATATACATACGAAAACAAGAAGAGAAACGTTGGTGACGAGTGTAACAACCTCAAGGAATTCCTTGCGGCAACTATCATTAATCTCCTCTTCGACGGTTCAATCCCCACACTTCTTTTCAAGGTGCTTAACGAAGCAGTAGGTCCTATGCTTTATGATATGTCAGGTAATATGGACCTTGTTCTTGCAAGTGGTACAAACGGTTGGTTCTTCCCCTGTTTCCTTCGTTCAACCCTTGCTTGTATGCCTTGGATGTATATTGAAAACTCTTCATATATGGAAAGTGGTTCCAGCTTAGAGGGCGTTCAGTTCCGCCAGTGGTTCGACGGTTCAATGGATGATGATTTTGACGCAACTCGCGCCGCTTCTATTGGTGGTCCCGCTAAGGCAGGTTGGCCTAATTATAGCGAAATTCTCAGAATTTGTTCTAAAGCAACTCTTTATAACCCTGCAGATGACGTGCTCTTCTACAGAAGCTATTGGGCTGAAGAGACAACTATTACTAATGTAAGCGAACACCAGGGTACCTTCAAAGGTATACCTAAGTCTGAATGGGACAACCTTGACAGTAATGCTACCTGGAAGATTACAGACTGGGATACTTTCTATAAAGCTATGACTTCAGCTACATCAGGTTATCAGGCTCTTCTTGCAGGTCTTCTTTCAGGTGACGAATCAGAATATACCCTTAAGGCAAAGGCAAGCTTTATCAACGCTGAAGGTTGGATTAAGTTCTATGCTAAGAAGGATGGCGATACCGTTTACGACGCAGTTCTCCTTCCTCTTTACAACCTCCTTGGTATTCCTGCAAGAGCAGGCAGTGATAATCCCAATACTGCTTATGATGAAACTCGTGGTTATCCTGACAGAGATACTATTAAAACTGACTGTACAGTTGCGGGTACATTGAGCAACGAAACTTCTTATCTTAAGAACTACGGTTACGATCTTTGGTATCATCTTCTTGATCCTCTTGTATACTGGCTTGAAAACGTTCTTCTCGTTAACCCCATCGGTACAATTCTTGACCTGCTCCCCAACCTTGTAGCAGCTATTGAATATAATCAGCTCTTCCCCAAGCTTAAGGCTATTGACCTTCAGTATAACTACGAAGCTAAGGCTGCTAGTATTTATCCTGTTACAGGTGCAGGTACAATGTGGCTTTCAAAGGATATGATTCTTGGTTTTGTTAAACCCTTCGACCTTAAACACGGTTTAACAGGTCTTCTTAAGTCACTTACTTTGGTTTCACCCACATCGGAAGCTCCAAGTAAAAATGAAGACGGTACAGATAACTTAACAGGATATCTTACAGTTGTGGAAACTTGGGATGAAAATGGTAATATCCTTAAAGACGGTACCGGTACGCCCATTTACTATGATCTCAACAAAGATACTTGGACGTATAGTAATCCTACGAAAGAAAATAATGCTGAAGGCACTAAAGTAACCAAGAATATCGCATATGTTGATAAGAATGGTTCCTATTGGCTTGCTCCCGGTGCACTAACTCAGACATTCTTCGGAATGATGGGCGAAAAGATCTTTGATATTTTTGTTCCTCACGAATTTACAAATGCAATTCTGGATAAGAGTTATAGTTATTCGGGTTCAGGTTTCCATATATCGGCTCCTGTCAACAGATTGATGTCTGTTTGTGATGCTACATATAATGAAGTTCCCGGTATCAGAGAAACACACCACATTTACCATCTCTATGCAGACCACTCAGATGTACTTATGGTACTTTTCAGATGGATTTTTGACGATGGTCTTCTAAAAACAATTGCACCTATCTTAGGTGATGGTGCTGCTGATATTCTCGGTGCTCTCGAAGGTCAGGCTAACGCTTTGGTTGGTATTCTTGTATCACTTCTTAATGAATACAATATTGACCTTTATCAGTATCTCAATACATACACTGAAAAAGATGTTGAAGGCAATGGACTCTCCTGGCAGTATAAAGATCAGAATATAGACAAGTTTGTCCTTGGTAAATATCTTACCGCATCACTTAGCTCAGCTTATGTTGCAGATGGAAAATCATATACAGGTATTGACAAGGCAAATAAGGCTATCAAGAACGTAGATGATCTTATTGTTGATCTTCTTCCCACAATTCTTGATCTTCTCGGTCCTACACTCGACGGTTTCCTTGGCAAACCTCTCGATCTTCTCGGTCAGAAAGTTGACCTTAGCTTCATTAAGGATATTCTTAATGATCCCGCTAACAAGACACTTGATGACATCGTTGCAAATGTACTTTCTTCAAATGAACTTGTTCAGATTATTATCGAACTCCTCTTCAACCCAACACAGGTTAAGAATGAAGAAACAGGTGAAATGGAAGAAAAAGCCAGCCTTCTTGGCGGTATTCTTGGTACAGGCACAGTAGCAGGTCTTCTTCCCGCGCTTGCTGAATTCGGTATTGACGCTAGACCCGTCGGTTTCTACAACAATACAGCAGCTACCGGTAATTTCACCAACACAAGTATTGCTAACTGGCTCTATGGTCAGTGGCAGGCTGCTATTGACGCAACAACTGATCCCGTACTTAAAGCTGACCTCACTCGTGATGCTAGCTACCTCACTTGGGCTATGGTTCAGGCTCCTGCAGACGGTTTTGATTGGTTCCAGGATCTTTCCGACGATGCTACAAATGAACAGAAGGTTGACGAATTCTTCGAATTCCTCACAGACCTTCTTTCACCCCTTAACCCCGTACTTGCACTTATCCTTGCAGGCGGTGACCTTACACTCTTTGACGAACTTACACTTGAAGGTGCAAACGGCTATAATGCAGGTCTTGTAATGATTATTGAAGCACTTCGTGTTGGCGATGTTAAACTTGGCAATACCAATTACACAGCTTCAATGTCAGAGGAAGACTATCTCAAATACATCTATGGTAAAACAGGCTTAACAGCCGGAACTATTAGTGTCAGAGATAATGCCACTAAAAACTCACCTCTTACTCCGCTCTTCACAGCACTTCGTGCATTCCTTGTCGGTGACGGCGATAACTTCACAGGTCTTCTTGAGAGTCCTCTTACAGTACTTCTTGAAGCTCTTCCCAACATCGCTTACTTTATGTATTCATATAAATATGATACCGGTAAGAAAGATGCAGCTAATCAGCCCGTTTATGCAAAGACTTCAAACCTTGCTATGGCAATCAAGAACCTTGCAGGTGCTGTTCTTAAGATCCTTGACATCGTTGATCCTATCCTTTCAAAGATTCTTGCTCTTGACGTTAAAACTCTCATTGACGAAATTCTTGACATAGAGACAACAATCAACACTGCAATTTCTAAGGCTCTTGCTGAAGAAGGTCTTGCAGATAAGGATATCGCTATCAACTCATTCATCGACTTCGGCTCAATTGCTGTTCTCGGTTCATCACGTAATGAGCAGGATGGTAAAGTTCCCACATATACTTCAAACGTTACACCTACTACAACTACCGGTGCTATGGGTGCATTCCATCGCTTCGACGGTGTTGCAGGTCAGGTATTTGTTACACTTGTACGTTCAATTCTCACAGAAGACTTCCTTAAGCTCTTCGGTGACCTTGTTCAGACTTGGTATTCACGCGGTGATGCTACACCTGAAGACGCAGCACGTGTTCAGGGCATCATCCAGGAACTTATCAACCGTTGTAAGACTCCTCTCTTCACAGACGGTAAGTACGACGGTACAGCAGTAGATATCAGCCTTGGTATCCTTGTTGACCTTCTCACAGACTATACACCTGGTACAAGCGTAGATATGTTCTACGAAAAACTTAATGATGCTATCGACGGCTCTCTTGACAACGCAGAAGAAATTCTTGCTGACTATGGTATTGAGCACAAGGGCTATGATTGGACCTCAATCACCAAGGACGAAAACAACGAGGTTCTCTTCACAGAAGATGACGTTAACGACACACTTGATGGCCTTGATTCAGTTCTTCAGAAGGCTCTTCCTGATATCATCAACATCCTTACCTCAACAGGTACACTCGACCTTTCAGCTCTTGGTATTGAACTCGATGCGGGTTCAGGAGCAGGTCTCTTCGAAATCCTTACAGGTCTTGTTGGTAACCTTGTATTCACTGATAAGGCTATGACAGGCATTTACGATATGCTTATGGGTATCTTCGGCGGTGGCGTGAGTGATCTTCGTGATGTTGCTAAAGCAGCAGGCTTTGACTTCACAGCTAAGACTCTCTACACAGCTACAGGCGAGAAAGCTATCGGCTCAGCTCTCAGAGCTTATATGAACTACAACCTTAACATCGCTGCTGACGGTACCGTTAACGGTGAAGACCTCACTTGGCAGATGATTAAGGCTGCTCACTCAATTCAGGCTTATAAGTATGATGAAAACGGCAACGTTGTTCTTAAGGCTGACGGTACTCCCGCATATGCTTTTGAGCAGAAGACAGTAAAAGACGGTGACAATGATGTTACTGTTGACGATACAACTAAGCCTGTATACGATTCAACAATGCCCTTCAATACTCAGGAAAAGAAAGACGGCAAATATCTCTACACTTACACCAAAGACGGTGCAACTGTTGAGTACACAAGCGCTCTTGCTAACCTTAAATCTTTCGCTGAAGTAACAGGTCAGAAAGATGCTGAAGATGAAGATGGCAACCCAATTAAGGTTGACGTATACACTAAATATGACCTTACACCTGTTTATACTGAAGAGAAGAATCCAAACGTTTCTTGGGAATTCGGTTTCAGCACAGTTGAAGGCTCATTCTATTCGAACCTTGACATCGTAGTATCATCACTTTGGGATTTCATCAGCCAGCTCGAAGATATCCTTATAGCTCTCTTCTTCGGTTACGATACACAGACTGCTATTAAGGGCTTCGATACACTTAACATCGAAGGTCAGGATACATATGCAGAAACTATCCTTCCTCTTCTTCGTGCATTCGGTCTTGATGCTATCCTTACTTACCTCGATACAAACTACGTTCTTGATGAAAAGGGTAATGCAACAACTACAACATATCTTGCAGCTCTTAACGCAAAACGTGGTAATAAATATGGTGCAGATCCTATCCCCAACGCTCTTATCGGTAGCAACGCAGAAATGCTCGAGGAAATGGGTGCAGCAGCAGGTACTAAGGACTACGATATGGAGAAATTCCTCCAGATCATCCTCAACTACGTATTCTATTTCGTAGAAATCCTTGCTGAATATCCTATCGCTACACTTGCAAATATGCTTCCCACTCTTGCATATTTCATCGTTGGTGACGGTCTTACTGAAGTTGTTTCTAACCTTCTTACATTTGTAACTGTATTCACAGATAGACTTGCTTCAGTTCTTGCAGTTGACGTTGACAGTCTCGGTGCAGGTCTCGTTGACTATCTTGGTACAGAGACTTGGTATACATTCCAGGATAACTTCAGAATTTACGAAACAAACAGTGCATTCGAATATAACGAAAAAACATACCCTGCAGGCACAAAGGCTTACGACGAAATCTCTTATAACGAAGACGGCACAAAGCTTATTGTAACAAAGCCCGCAGAAGAACTCGGTATTACTCTTACTCAGTCACTTATCTCATTTGTTGCTAATATCAAGTTTGATATGGCAGGCATCTACGGTAAGGATGAACCTTACTTCAGAACTGTAACTGCATTTATCGATGCAAATGTTGAAAATGATGCTTGGGCTATTATTAACGAATACACCAAGGCTGACGGTTCAATCGAGGAAGAATACCTCGAATATGCTCGTACACTTCGTGCAGATGCTCTTATGAAGTGGATTAAGTCACTTGCAGCTCTTGGTAAACCTTACGGTGATAAGATTGATGATGCAAATGACAAAGTTGCACTCAGACTTGAAGACGGTAAAGAAGTTGCAAGAAAAGACCTTGTAGCAGTTGACGAAAAGGGTCAGATCGCAGTTTCAAAGGCTGACGTTCTTATGTTCATCCTTGACTTTGTATTCGAAAATACAACACTTAAGGAAGTTCTCGGCAACGTTCTCGGTTATGATATTACTGACGAAAACGGCTCAGATGCAGCGCTCCTTGACAATCTTCTTACAGGCGTATTCCGCAATCCTGATCAGGTTGTTGACCTTATCACAACTCTCTTCAATGATTACACTGTAGCAGCTTCCTCAGATGTAACCCTTATGGCTATTGAACAGGAAACACACTACGACTTCAACGATGACGGTAACGCTTCAGATTCACTTATTTCACGTACTAAGACAGCATATGCTATCGACAACCTTGACAAGCTTGTTGGCACAGTTCTCAACCTCTTCAAGGCTGACCTTACTAAGGAAGGTGCTCTCCTTCACGGTATCGTAGATGCAGAAGCTGACCTTACACTCAGCAACCTTGTTAATGCTCTTCTTGACGATTACCTCTTCACAGATGAAATTGTCAACGACCTTCTTGGTATGCTTGTAGGCTTACTCGCATCTGATGATGTTGATCAGATTCTTGGTATGATTTCAGACCTCCTCAAGAACGCAGCAGGTCTTGACATCAGCCCCTCAGCATTCAAGGGCACACATACAACTCTTGATACACTTATCGGCGATGCTAAGACTTGGAAAGACATTGCTACAGCTAACACTAAGTATGAATATACATACGAGGTAACAGACGCTGAAGACAACGTAGTTCTTGTTGACGGCAAAGCTAAGACCGCTACTTGGTACGACGAAGCTGGTAAGACAACAGCTGATATCGATACTAACGAAGACGGCACAGTTGAAACAGGTGTAACAATTACTCCCGTATTCAATACAATTCAGGCAACTGAAAAAGACGGTGAAACTACACTCTACATTTACTACTACAATACAGTAAATGGTGACGAAACAATCGAAAACATCGTTAAGAGTGATAAGACCGGTGAAACAACAACTCTTCTTGCTGATGGCACAGAACAGCCCATCTCAGCTAAGATGGTTCCTGACACAACATCACAGAAGACAGCTGTTAAATTCGGTGCTCAGTGGAACATTGAAGATATGGATGATTTCGCTGACATTCTCTGGGCAATACTCAAGCCCCTCAAGTCAGTTCTTGACGTATTCCTCACAGGTGGTAACCTCTCACTTTATGGTGAAATCACAATCAGAGGTTTCGATGGCTATGCAGGTGTAATCCTTCCCATCATTGAAGCTCTTGGCGTACCCGCACTTAAAGATGTAGACGGTAACGCATACCTTGAAACACTTTATACAACTCAGGCAGAATACGAAGCAGCAATAGCAGTTGACGGTTCAGTTATGATTAAGTCAATCCTCAATGCAGTTCTTGCACTTGTTGATTCACTTTGCGAACGTCCCGTTTCAACAATCGCTACAGTACTTCCCTACCTTTCACGTTTCCTTGAAAGTAATGGTCTCGACATCGTTCTCGGTAACCTTCTTTCACCTGTAACTGCTCTTACAAACCTTATCAAGAAAATCTATGATCTTGATCTTCTTGGTATGGTTAAGGGTCTGCTTTACAACCTTGCTAATAAGGCTGAAGCTCCTGAAGCTGCTCAGACAGCTGCTGAATATCTTGATCAGCAGATCGCTGAAGCTGAGGCTGCAAATGCTAATGCAGGTATCGCTCTTATCGACGATGAACCCGAATTCGGTGAAACCAACTCCGGTGTAGACTTCTCCAAGCTCTACTTTATGGATATCATCTGGGATATCATCCTTGGCGTTAAGATCGAAATCGAAGGCAAAGATCCTATCAAGCTTTCAAATATCATCAACAAGAACCTTTTCGCAACTCTTGCATCTTGTGCTTGGTACGATGATAACAAAGACGGCAGTTATGAATTCACAATTAAGAACCCCGTACTCAAAGATGAGAACGGCAACTTGCTCCTTGACAATAGCTATGTAGATAACACAACAATCACAGGTGTAGAATACTATGTTGACCGTGAAACTGTACTTCTTACAGTTCTTGAAACAATCGTATTCCAGACCGGTATCCGTGATCTCCTCGCTACATTCCTTGACGGTCTCAACTTCACAAATGCTTACCTTAAGGACGTAGAAGTTATCGATGCAGAAGGCAAGATGGATACTAACGCTCTTCTCAGCACACTTATCTATGGTGTATTTGAAGATCCTCAGGCTATCGAAGCTCTTCTT
>JAZQZO010000190.1:0-8337 GCA_045634065.1 Acutalibacteraceae bacterium | reverse complement strand
AGCCCCGCCCCGCCTTTTCATCAAACTAAAAACAAAAGGGCGACTTACGTCGCCCCAAAGATTTTAATTAAAGATGATCTTTTACATTTTTCTCATAGTGACCTGTGTTCTGGAAACCTGTCTCGGTATTAAGTCTTTCAGCTGACCAAGCCTCAGCAATCTGATCATATGTACCGCTGAAAATCTTTGCTCTGTAGAAACCGTCCTTTGAGCCGTACATACACCAGTCTGATTTCCACATTTTGTCGCCTGTTGCCTTATATGTCCAAAGCATCCAGCTGTAACCCAACTTATTCATAGTTGAGAAGCAGTTTTCCCAGGTTGTCTCCTCGTGGGGATAGAACTCACCAACCATAAGAGGTACGTTGGGGTGAATTGCAATTGTGAGAAGAAGGAAGAAATTGAAGATAAAGTCTGAGTTGTTATAGAAGTGTACCTGATAAACAACATCCTTCCAACCCTTCATAAATGAAGTGGGAAGAGCAAAACCTGTCCAGATAGCTTCCATTGTAATAATGTGGTCATTATCCACAGCGCGAACAGTGTCGTAAAGACGGGTATAGATTGACTCATTCTTGATTCTTCTGGTAAGCTCACCGCACTGAACATCGCACATAGGCTCATTGAGAAGGTCATACATTGCTACTGCAGGGTTGCCGTTGAAACGTGATGCGATAGCTGTCCAGAGTTCATCTGTGAGTTCACGGTATCTTTCGCCGCGTTCACTGTTTTCCATAAGCTGAGCACCTTGGAAAGCTCTGCCTGAGTGAGGAGCATCTGACTGTGAACCTACAGCACCGTGCATATCGAGGATAACATAAATTTCTCTCTTGCTACATTCTTCTACTACCCAATCAAGTCTTGAGAAATCCCATTCTTTGTTTTCGTCAAGGATTTTTGTACCCTTATCATCGTAGTAGAAATTTCTGTACCAGAAGGGTACACGTACACAGTTGAAGCCCATAGCCTTGATATTGTCAAGATCCCATTCTGTAATCCAGTTATCATAGAATATATTGAGAAGTTCCTGAGCTTTTTCTCTGCCGAAACGCTTCTCTAATACATCATAAATCATTTCTCCGTCATAGTCTTTCTTATAGTACGGATCAAATATAGTTTTCTGCTCGTCTGTCAGGTCTTCATAGAAGGTACCCCAATACTTTTTCTGCTGTTCTTCTGTCATTTTTGACTTATATTCAACATCGATGTCATCGGGGTTGAGCCAGTTTTCACGCACAAGCCAAGCGCCGAGGTTTACACCCTTAAGCTGAACGGTTTCACCTTTCTGATTGACGATTTTTCTGCCCTTGGTGGTGAGAAAATCTTCCTGAGTGAAGCCTGTTACTTCATCTGTTGCCGCTTCTTCAGCAGTTGCGAATACCATTGATGACATCACCATAAGTACGCAAAGAACTGCACAAAGAAATTTCTTTAATGTTTTCATTTCTTATTCCTCCGGAATTATTTTTTTGTACTGAGCATTATAGCCTTATACTTGATTAATATTATATATTCAGTACATTGCCAATGTCAACAGCCCCAAAGAAACAACCTGAACTTTTGGGAATCTTATCCAAAGTTCAAATATCTTTTTTGTTGATTTTAACCTTATTTTTCAGCCGAAAACTTTTGACAAAATACCCGTTCGGTATTATAATAGACCTTGCAAAAAAACTACTGAGGTACTTATTATGAGAATGAGAAAAAAGAAATACCTTGATGAAAGAATCGACGCTGTAAGCGAGTATATTCTCGACACCCAAAGCGACGAAAGAGACTTCAACAAGGCAATAGAAGAAACAGAATTTTTTGACTATAAAGAGATTTTCGGCAACGACAACCCCGTAAGAATGGAAATCGGTTGCGGTAAGGGTCAGTTTATATTTGAGCTAGCACAGCGTCACCCGGACATTAACTTCATCGCAGTGGAGAAAATCAGAAACGTTATTGTTGCTGCTGTTGAAAAAGCGCAGAGCATCGGACTTAAGAATGTGCGTTTCATTTGTGGCGGTGCAGAGTATCTCCCCAAGTACATTCCCGAAAACAGCATTGAGCTGATTTACCTCAACTTCTCCTGCCCTTATCCCAAGGCAAGATATGCAAAGCACAGACTCACTCACAGAGACTTCCTCAATCTTTACAGAAACCTCCTTACCGAAAACGGTGAAATTCATCAGAAAACTGACAATATGCACTTCTTTGAGTTTTCAATCGGTGAGTTTTCAGCGGCAGACTACAGAATAGAGAATGTGTCTCTTGATCTTCACAACAGTGATTTTGAGGGTAATATTGTGACGGAATATGAGAAGAGATTCTCTGATTTAGGTCAGCCGATTTACAGACTTGAGGCAAGGAAGAAATAAGGAAAGTTTTGGTCAAGCTTTTTCAAAAGCTTGTGGGTTTTATGGCAACGTCCTGAGATACAAAAATAATGAGGCGAGTAGAAATCAACCTACTCGCCTTAATTTTATCGCAATTCTGCATTTTTATTGCGCTCGCCGCGGGGCGTTACTTTTGCTATCGTCCAAAAGTAAGAACCTTTCGTGCCTTGCACTCAAGAACCTTTATACTTACGTAAAATACCAAAACGCGATGATGCTTAATAATTTTCTTTTCTTACTTCAAAGTAGCTCTTAGGATGTGCACAAACAGGGCAAAGTTCGGGTGCCTTCTTACCCATTACAAGGTGACCGCAATTGCGGCATTCCCACATAGTCTCTTCGCTCTTTGCAAATACAGCCTGCATTTCAACATTGTTAAGAAGTGCACGATATCTCTCTTCGTGGCTCTTTTCAATAGCTGCAACCATTTTGAACTTCTCAGCGATTTCTGTGAAGCCTTCTTCTTCAGCCTCTTTAGCAAAACGGTCATACATATCTGTCCACTCATAGTTTTCGCCTGCTGCAGCTGCTGCAAGGTTTTCTGCTGTGTCGCCGAGTTCACCTAAAAGCTTGAACCACATTTTAGCGTGTTCTTTTTCATTGTTTGCAGTCTGCTCAAAAATAGCACCGATCTGCTGATAGCCTTCTTTCTTAGCCTTTGAAGCAAAGTATGAATAGTTGTTTCTTGCCATACTCTTCCCTGCAAATGCTTCAAGGAGATTGTGTTCTGTCTTTGAACCTTTGAGTTACATAATAATTTCCTCCATATAAAAATAATATTTTTATTCAAGTCAAATCTATCTGACTTTTATACTTTAGCATTATTGGTATGTTTTGTCAACTTTAATCAGCCAACTTCTTTTAAAACTTTCTGCATAACTCTGTTTGCAACAGGTATAGCGTGAGTGTAACCGAGGCCGCCGTTTTCCAGGCACACAACTATGGCATACGGAAAATTATCTTTCTGTGAGAAACCTACAAACCAGGCGTGACTTCTGCCGTTTGAGACCTCAGCCGAACCTGTCTTTCCGCACATTTCAAGGCCCGGGAATTTGTTGTCGCTGTAGTAATTCTTAACATTTGAGCGAAGAAGCTTCCTGATTTTGCCTGATGTCTCTTCGCTGAGTTTTACATTGGTATTTACCTTATTCTTGACATCGACTATCTCCGAAGATTCTTCGACGATATAAGGTGTCATGGCCTTGCCGCCGTTGGCAATAGCGCCCATAAACATCAGCATCTGACTGGGATTTACCAAGGTAGTATACTGACCTATGCCTGCCCAGCCAAGATCCAGCTTGGTTGCTGAACTTACATCAAAAGTACTTCTGACAGTTTTAGCCTTGCTGATGGTGGTGTTCTTGCCAAAGCCTAAGGCTCTGACAGTTTCAGTGAGTTTATCTTTACCAACTTCATTGGCAAGCTCCGAGAATACGCTGTTGCAGGAAACATTGAGAGCTCTTTCAAAAGTGAGAGTCCCGTGGACACCGTTGCAGATAACATCACCCTTGCCGAAAGTCTTTTTACCTGTGCATTTGAACTTTCTCGAATAAAGGTCAGGTATATTCTCAATTGCGCAGATAGCTGTCACCACCTTGAAAGTCGAGCCGGGAGTGAATACACCTGAAATCGCTCTGTTCATATAGATGCCGTTATATTTACCTGTGGTATTAGTGTCGATATCTTTGGGCTTGTTTGCAGGGTCATAAGTCGGCGCTGAAACCATACATATTACCTCGCCTGTCTCATAGTTATAAACCATAACAGTACCCTTGTTGCCGTTCATAGCCGAATAAGCCTCAGAGCAGACATCGGCATCAATAGTCAGTTTTATATCAACGCCCTCATCGCTAGTCAAAGTGCCGTAGATACCGTCAACAAAATTATAGCCTATAAGGTTAGAACGATATAGATTCTGAACCCCTGTGGCAATGTACCCTGCCGAGTCACCCACAACGTGGAGAGTTGAAAGTCGCTTGTAATAATTCTGGTTATATGTGCGCTTGCCCTTTTCAGTTGACACAAGAACTTCACCGTTGCTGTCGTATATAGTACCTGCAACTGTCAGCTCACCGCCTTTATAAATAAGGGCATTTGCTCTGTTGGCAACCCAGGTATCGCCGTCGGATATAAAAGTATACAGCATTATCCCGAGACCTATAAAAAAGGCGATAATAAGAAAAATTATAATATATGTTCTTCTTGTGGTATTTCTCATATTATTACCTCCTTATGATTTATAAAGTTTGGGATACGCTCTGACATCTGCTGACTTGATAAAGGCAAAAAGCGCCCAGGAGCATATCATACTCGAGCCACCCTGACTTACAAAGGGCAGTGTTACACCTGTAAGAGGAAGCAAGTCCGTGATGCCGAAAATATTGAGACAAATCTGGAATAAAAGCATAGCCGAAGCCGAGCAGGCGGCTATGGAATAAAAGGTCGACGGAGCGCTTCTTGAACTGATAACGGCATAGATTGCAATGAAAGCGAAAGCCAGTACCACTGCAAAAGCTATGACGATGCCCATTTCTTCGCAAATGAGACCGAAGATAAGGTCCGTTGTTGAGGCGTAGATATTGCGAAGTGCGCCGTTGCCCACACCAAGACCGAAAAGTCCGCCACTGACGGAATAGATAAGCACACGTGTTTGCTGATAACCCTTGCCGTAGATATCCTCCCAAACGTGACGGTATGCCGCAAAACGTGCCGCAACGTGAGGTCTGAAATAGATAATCAGCACCGCACCGATTAAAGCTGCAGCACAGATAAAGATAATTGTACGCAGATCACCCGAACGCATAAAGGATATAACTATAAAGGTGAAGAAGAATATCAGCGCAGTACCGAAGTCTTTCATCAGGAAGAGTACACCGATACAGCCCATAGCAAATATGATATACATATAGATATTCTTTGCTGTGAGCAGCTTATCAAGACTTGCCGCACCGACGAAGATAAAGGCTATCTTCACAAACTCCGAGGGCTGAATCGAAAAGCCCTTGAAGGCAAGCCAGTTATATGCACCGTTGATTGCACCCACAGCATATTTGATATAAACAAATGAGCCGGCAAGGAAAGCAAGGGCAAAAATCGCAAGAGGAATTCTCACAAGCATAACCCTTTTAACATCCATAATAAACCATAAAAGCACATCGTAAATCACAACACCTGCCACTACGGTTATAAGCTGTTTCAGAAGACCTGATGGGGCAACACTAGCCTGAAGACAAAGTCCTATACCACTCAGAAAGAAAGCTATAAACTCAAGCTCGAAGTTAACCTTTTTCGGTACTACCCTCATAAAGCCCACATAAAGCCACTCGAATAATATGTAAACGAGAAGATAAAAAGCCACCGAGTAATTAATTTTATCGCCGCCGAATATAACAGGAGTGAAGGATATTACCTGAAATGAAGTCAGAAGAAAGAGAATGAAACTTCGGTCAACATATTTATATTTTCTTCTGACCTTATCGCCGCGGCTGATTTTCTTTCGCGGATTCTGCTGTTGCATAGTCATTCTCCTTTCTTATGATACTGTTTTTGTTTTAACTCTGTAATAGAGTCTTTCATCGCCCACTGCAATTATATCTCCGTCAAAGAGAAGCTGAGGTGCTGTGACCTTTCTGCCGTTGAGAAGTGTAGGTCTGCCCGAACCCGCATCTTCAATAGCCCAACCGTCTTCATAGAGTACAATGGCAGCGTGATTTTTCGCCGCTGACGAGCTCTTGAGCTTGATGTCACTTCTTCTCGCAGTGCCTATTGTTACCTCGTTACCGCAGAGGATAAATATCTCGCCTGTGTCTTTATTGACAATGCAGTGCTGAGTAATTCGTCTGACATTTTTCTGCACCCTGGGAGTTTCCACGGTGTAAGAATTCACATTGTTTCGTCTCGGTCCTGTGGTTGACTGAGGGGTACCCTGCCGTGTCGGAGAAGTCTGCTGAGTTCTTTGAGCAGGAGTCTGTCTCTGAGCAGGCGCTTGTTTATGAGCAGATGTCTGTGCCGTGGTAGCTTTCTTCGAGTTCCCCGTTTTGTTTTTCTTTTTCTCCTTGCCCACTCTCTGCACGGGGTCATCGGCAATTTCAAAACGGAATCTCACCTTACCCAAGGTGATTATATCACCGTTTTCGATAGTCTGCTTTTTTGATACCGATGTGCCGTTGACTTTAATAGGTGCTTTCGACAAAGTTTCGAAGATATACCAGCCGTCAATTCGTCTTGATATAACTGCTTGCACTCTCGGAATAGAATCATAGGGCAGAACAATATCGCAGGATGAGCCTCTGCCTATAGAGGTCTCCCACATATTGAGAGGGTGTCTTTCCCCCGAATGCATATCGGAAATATATCCGTAGATTTTTTCTTTCGGGTGACCAAGCCACAAAGCTAAAATACATTTAACCAGAAGAATCACCGTAATTATCGGCAATACAATTCTGGAAATATCCGTAATAAATTCCATATTAACCTCGCTGTTTTTTTATAATCCGATAAAAAATATTATAACAGATAAATCATATTCTACTTGAAGGTTTTTGTCAACAAATGAACATAATTTAATAAATAATACCGGTTTACTTTAAATCGTCTTTAAGATTTTCCTCTCCTCACCGGGAGTAGTGCTGTAATGCTCTCTATACTTTGCAATAAAGTGACTTTCTGAGCAGAAGCCCAGCTGATAAGCTATCTGAGAGTTTGAAAGGCCTCTGTTGATGAGACGACGGCTTTCACTGAGCTTTTCTATAAGAATATATCTTGCAATAGTTTCTCCTGTATTTTGTTTGAAAAGCAGGCTCAGGTGATCTTTTGAAACACAGCAATATTCAGCCACCTGAGATGGCGTTATCTTCTGATAAAGATTTTCTTCTATATAGTGTACCGCCTTTTTTACTGTGGGGTGAGAGATTTTTTTCCGTGAACTTTTTGCAACAAGCTCCGTGATTTCTATAGCCTTTTCAGATAAAAACTCAGGCACTTCTTCCGCTTTTTTCATACTGTCGATTTTCTGTATGTATTTATCAGAAAGATTATATGCCGTAATCTCACTTATCCCGCCTCTTATGGCAGCTCTTACGGCAAGGGTGATGCAGCAGACCGCAAAATACTGCATCTGCTTAAGATCATTATAACTCATTCGCCCGACAACTATATTCTGATTCCACAAAGCCGAAAGCATCTTCTTTGTACCCTCGACATCCCCTCTTTCAATACAGCCGTAAAATATAACTTCAGTCTCATAGGGGGTGTGCTTTTTTTCTGATTCTATCTCAGAGTAATAAGGGTCGGCAGAGTCCCTTGACAAAACCTGTATGTTTTTCTGTGAAAAATCTGACATAAAATTCACCTCTTTTTTATTATATCACTATTTTTTGATATAAACAACTATATTTTGATATAAAATTTTACTTTAATACTATAGAATAATATTGATAATTTTTATAAAGGAGAAAAGTACCTATGAGCGAAAAAAAATATCAGGAAATACTTGAGCAGATGACTCTGGAAGAAAAAGCATCTCTTTGCTCAGGTCTTACTAACTGGCTTACCAAACCTATCACACGCCTCGGCATTCCCTCAGTATGGATGAGCGACGGCCCTCACGGTCTGAGAAAAGAAATGCAGACCGGCGGTACCAATATCATGCAGAAGGCTGAAACTGCAACCTGCTTCCCCACAGCAGTTACAACTGCAAGCAGCTGGGATCCCGAGCTTCTCGAGGAGGTTGGCTCAGTTCTCGCAGACGAAGCAAAGGCATACAAGGTTACAACTCTTCTCGGCCCCGGTGTAAACATCAAGAGAAGTCCCCTTTGCGGCAGAAACTTTGAATATATTTCAGAAGACCCCTACCATGCAGCCCGTATGGGTGCAGCTTTTGTACACGGTGTACAGAAGGAAGGCGTAGGCGTCAGCCTCAAGCATTATTGCGCTAACAATCAGGAGCACATCAGAA
>JAZQZO010000189.1:0-7905 GCA_045634065.1 Acutalibacteraceae bacterium | reverse complement strand
CCGACTTAGCCGTCCTGATCTTCGATAGCACCGCCGTAACCGATAACTTCACCTAAACCGATGCAGCCTGCAGCAGCGAGACCGCCTGCACAGATGATGATGAGACCGAGTAATACATATGACTTGAAGTTTCTCTTAAAGTTGCCGAAGAACTTGGGACCTGCGATGAAGCCAACTGAAGTTACGAAGAGAACAAGACCGAAGCTTTCGATAAGCGTAAGACCGCTTGTGAAGTCGAAGGGCTTTGCTGAACCGCTGAAAAGAAGTGCGCCTGTCTCATCAACGTGGAAACAAAGTGCACCGAGTAAAAGTGCGATGATGAATACACCTGCATCACCGAGTGAAATGCCTTTAATTGTGATTCTGCCGAGAGCATAACCGCCAACTAAAACAGCAAAAACAACGAAGAGCAGAGTAGAGATGTTGCTGATTGAAATTATTCCGCCGAATAAACTCATAATAATTGCCTCCTGAATATTTTTTAATTTGCATATTTTGTCATACTGACAAACCTTAGATATTTTATCATTTGATAGCCTAAAACACAAGTATAAACATATACAAAGTTGACAAATGTAACGACAAGGTTTTGTGCAATAAGACAAGAGAAAATGCTCAGGGATTGTAGCGGCATTTTTCAAGGTCAACGGTGTCCTCATCAAGGAAGATAACACCCTCACTAATAAGCATTTCTCTTTGCACGTTTTCACCGCCGAAAGCAAAGGCTTTAGCGAGCTTGCCCTCTTTGTTGACAACTCGGTGGCAGGGGATTATGCCGGGTTCAGGGTTTGAGTGCAATGCGTACCCCACAATCTGAGACCAACGGGGATTGCCTGCCATAAGGGCAATCTGACCGTAAGAAGCAACTTTGCCACGGGGTATTTTTTTCACCTGTTCATATATTTTCTCGAAGGTATTCATAATTTGCTCCTTTTTCATTATATAGATAAGTTATCACAAGTGGAAAACAAAATCAAGATTTTTAGTAAGTTTATGTTGACATTTGTCAAAGGGTAGGATATAATAATCGAGCAATCCAAATAAGTGGTGGAGTCTGTCATAGAACAAGATATTGTTCTATTTGTTGTGGGTTGTAAATTTGGCTATCTCTCGGATTTTTTCGGGGGTTATACTGAATTTTGACAGAATCCGTTTAAGCGGGTTCTTATTTTTTTGCACAGAACCGCCCGAAATATTTTTATTCAGGAGGTTGCTCAGAATGAGTCCAATCACAATCACTGCGCTGATTATCTTTGCTGTCACATATGTTATGATGATGGCATTTCAGAAAATCAGACCCTACATCACAGTAGCTTCAGCTCTTATCTTCGTTGCATTAGGTGCTGTTGCCACATTCAGTCCCGCACTTTTCGGTGAAGGTTTCTTCAACATTTCATCGGGTGCTTTTACTTACAGCTTCAGCGATGCACTCTCGGAAATCGACTGGAATGTTATTATGATGATAGCCGGTACAATGGGTACTGTTTATCTCTTCATCGAGTCGAAGATGCCTCAGCTTATGTCTGATGTGCTTATTTCTAAAATGCCCAATATGAAATGGGTCGTTGTTGCTCTTTCTCTTTTTGCAGGTATCGTTTCAGCTTTTGTTGACAACGTAGCTACAGTTCTTATGATAGCTCCCGTTGCACTTGCTTTCTGCAAAAAGGTTAATGTTTCCCCTGTACCTGCAATCATCTGCATCGCAGTTTCATCAAACCTTCAGGGCGCAGCAACACTTGTAGGTGACACAACATCAATTCTTCTTGCAAAGGCTGCAGGTCTCGACTTCTCAGACTTCTTTGTACACGACGGTCACGTTGGTATGTTCTGGGTTGTTCAGGCAGGTGCTTTAGTCAGTGCCCTAATCATTATTTATATGTTCCGCAAGGAAAACGGTAAGATTGAATTTTCAGGCAGAACAGTTGTAGAGGACAAGTTCCCCACATTCCTTCTCGTGGGCACAGTGCTTTCACTTATCGCAGTTTCATTCATTCCTTATAAAGATGGCGCAGCTGAGGGTCAGTTCTATAAGCCTGACATCACAAATGGTATCATTTGCATAGCTTTCTTTATTATAGGTGTTCTTCGTGAACTTTTAATCAAGAAAAACAAGGAAATCGTCAAGAACGCTTTCAAGGAAATAGACTACTACACAATCGTTCTTCTTACCGGTCTTTTCGTTGTAATCGGTGGTGTTAAGAGTGCAGGCGTTATCGATGTTATCGGTGATGCTATTGCGTCACTGGGTTCAGGTTCGGTATTTGTTGTTTATACTATTATAGTATGGATGAGCGTTATCCTTTCAGCTTTCATCGACAACATTCCTTATACTGCTACAATGCTCAGTATCGTACCTGTTATTGCAGGTGAGCTTGGCATTGAACCCACAATTCTCTATTACGGTCTTCTTTGCGGTGCTACTCTTGGTGGTAACCTTACACCCATCGGTGCAAGTGCAAACATCGCAGGTATCGGTATTCTCAGAAAAGAAGGCCACGAGGTTAAGGCTACAACCTTTATGAAATACGGTGTTCCTTTCACGCTTGCAGCAGTTATCACAGGTTACTTGCTTCTCTGGGTAATTTGGATGTAATCAGCAATTTTTTGATTCTTATTGCGCGCTTGCAAAAAGAATGCCTGTCCATAATATAATAAACTCAAGGGGCGACAGTTTGTCGCTCCTTTTTAGTTTGATACAGAGGGGAGTGCGGCGGCTCCACAGCCGAACGAAGTTCGGCGCGAGGACACCATAGGTGTCCTCGGAAAATCGCAAAGCGATTTTCGTGGAGCCGCGACCCACTTTCCCAGTGAGAAAAGACAAAAAGGGATGCAAAGGCAAATTCGCATCCCAATATAAATTACATTTTTGCCCTTATAGGGCGAGCATTACTTTTGCCGATGGCCCCAAAGTAACCAAAACACGCTGTTAGTCAAACAGCCACATTTTCACCACAGCCATCATCTCGCGCATATAATTCATCGGCACAGTGTACCATATGATATCTGTGCCAAGGTGCGACACTTCAATAAAGCCCTCATCTTTTGCATAAGATGCCGCGCGGTAAACGTGATAGGCATTGGTCACGAAAACCACCGAAGAAAGGGGCAAACCCTGGGGTTCCATTATCTCACGCGAGTAACGGAAATTTGTAATTGTAGAGGTTGACTGATCTTCCATAATAATCTTATTCTCAGGCACACCCTTATCTATAAGATAACGCTTCATAGCAAGTGCCTCGCTGATATCTTCCTGTGGTCCCTGACCGCCTGACACAATAATCATAGCATTGGGGTTCTTTTCGTGGTACTCTGCCGCTTTGTTGAGTCTTTTCGCAAGACCCACGCTGACTCTTTCACCTCGTATACCGCAGCCCAAAACTATAACCGTCTGTTCTGTGTAATCGGCAGTGTCCCGACTGCCGTAAATGGAAAGAAAAGCCCCGAAAGCAAGAATGACCGCAAGGCCAAAAGCAAGCAAAGTGCTGATGAGCTTTTTGCAGGGAAGCTTTTCAAAAAATATGCCGTATATAATAAGCACTGCACCAAGACCTGCTACGGGTACCATACCGATGTTAAGATTCGAGATAATAAGCAACAGCAGTGCGTTGGCAATAAGCAGTGAGCCTGCGATAATACTGAGTGTTCTGACTTTCTTTTTCATTTTTCTGCCTCCTGATTTTCTTGCTTTAAGTTTAGCACCCTCCTGATATCAAATCAAGAGGGTACAGGTATACTTAAGAAAATTGTAAGGATTATCAGGGGAGTCTGTAGCCTGCTTCACGATAGATTCTGTACCAGTCCTCGCGGGAGATGGTCACATCGGTGGCTTCGGCAACAGCCTTGATTCTCTCGGGGTTGGTGCTGCCAACGATAGGTTGCATATTTTCGGGCATTCTCATAAGCCAGGCGATAGCCATACCTGTTGGTGTTATGCCGTATTTTTCCGAGAGCTCCTCAATTGTAGCATTGAGCTTTTCGTACTTCTCATTTATAAGGAAACTACCTGCTATAAAGCCGTACTGAAGAGGTGACCAAGGCTGAATGGTAATGCCCTTGAGTCTGCAATAGTCACGAAGATATCCGTCATAATTAACTCCGTCTTCGCAGGGAAGGTTGACATTTGCTCCGCTTGCTATCATATTGGCGTTTGTTATGCTGAGCTGCATCTGATTGATAGCGAGCTTTTGCTTGACTTCTTTCTGAAGCAGTTCAATCTGCATAGGGCTGTGGTTAGACACACCGAAAGCATCAACCTTGCCTTTTGCTTGAAGTTCGTCAAAGGCTTCGGCAACTTCAGAGGGCTCCATAAGCAAATCGGGTCTGTGTAAAAGCAGAACATCTATCTTATCAACGCCAAGTCTTTTAAGTGAACCGTCAACAGCAGAAATTATATGCTCCTTTGAAAAATCATACATACTGCCGGGTACGATTGAACACTTTGTCTGAATATAGATTTTATCTCTGAGGGTTGGGTTTCTTTTAAGGGCTGCACCGAAAACCTCTTCGCACTTGCCTCTGCCATAGATGTCAGCGTGGTCAAAATAGTTGATGCCAAGCTCCACAGCTTCTGCGAGATATCTGTCAGCTTCTTTATCTGTCATATTGCCTATTCTCATACAGCCGAGAGCCACTTGAGAAACTTCGCATTTTTCTGAAAAAGTATTGATGTATTTCATATTGATCTCCTTTTGTTTAGGTGTAATCTGATTATATCATCATATTTCCAAAATAGCAAGGACAAAGGCTACAATATACCACCGACTTATTTCTTCTTTTCTCTTGACATATTTTTCTTTCTGGAGTATAATCTATGCAATATCGTTTAAAAGCTATGACTGAGAAAACAGTAGTCGACGGATAAGACTTTCCAGAGAGGGATTCACAGGCTGAAAGAATCCTACTGTCCCCGAAGATGAATTTCGCCCCACGAGCTGCCTGTGAAAAGCAGGATGTAGTTGCTGCATTAAAGCAAACCAAAGCGGCAGGGTGCAAAATGGCCTTGCAATTTGAGTGGTACCACGGATATTTTTCCGCCTCAAGACTGACGAGGCGGTTTTATTTTTTATATGGAGGTTTAACTATGGATAACAAAATTGCTGCAATCAAAGAACAGTTTCTCGCTGAACTTGCAAAAGCAGAAAATTCAGCTGACCTTGAAGCAATAAGAGTTGCTTATCTTGGTAAAAAAGGCTTTGTAACAGAGCTTATGAAAGAAATGAAAGACCTTTCCGTCGAAGAAAAGAAAACTTTCGGCCAGAAGGTCAACGTAATCAAGGGCGAGGTAACAGACAAGATTGCCGAAAAAAATCAGGAGCTCAAAGAAAAAGAGCTTCTCAAAGAAATCGAATCAATGCCTGAATTTGATATTTCAATGCCACCCACACTTGGTGAGGGTTCATATCACCCCGTGACACTTGTTCAGCGTCAGGTTGAAAGAATCTTCAAGTCAATGGGCTTTACAGTTGAGGACTATGCTGAGGTCGTTTCTGACTACGAATGCTTCGAGTCACTCAACATCCCCAAGCATCACCCTGCAAGAGATATGCAGGATACTTACTATCTCGAAAACGGTCAGCTTCTTAAGAGCCAGACTTCAGCTGCTCAGAATGCTATCTACAAGAAGTATAAGGATGCACTCGTTAAAGACGGTGTGCCCATCAAGGCTATTTTCCCCGGCCGTTGCTTCAGAAACGAGGCAACAGATGCTTGTCACGAAAACACATTCTTCCAGATGGAAGGTGTAATGGTTGACAAGAACATCTCAATCTCAAACCTTATCTACTTTATGAAAACTATGCTTTCAGAAGTATTCCAGAAGGATATCAAGGTTCGTCTCAGACCCGGCTTCTTCCCCTTCGTTGAACCCGGTTTCGAACTTGATATCAGCTGTCTTATCTGTGGCGGTGAAGGCTGTCCTTCCTGCAAACACAGCGGTTGGCTTGAGCTTTGCCCCTGCGGTATGATTCACCCTGAAGTACTTAAGGCAGGCGGTATCGATCCCGATGAGTACACAGGCTTTGCTTTCGGTCTTGGTCTTACAAGACTTGTTATGATGAAATACGGTATTAAAGATATCCGTGACCTTAACGGTGGCTCACTCAAGAGTCTTACACAGTTCACAGACGACGAATAATAGGAAAGGAGAGAGTAACTTATGTTTTTATCAATGAATTGGATTTCAGATTTTGTTGACCTTAGTGGTATCGATAAGCTTGATCTTATCCATAGATTCTCACTCTCAACAGCTGAAGTTGAAAACGAAATTTTCTTCAAGGGCAGCGATATCAGCGGTATCGTTGTTGCTGAAATCAAAGAAATCGCAGATCACCCCGAATCAAAGAAACTTCATCTTTTAAAGGTTGATGCAGGTGACGGACAGCTGACAGATGTTGTTTGCGGTGCTCCCAATGTAAGAGTTGGTATGAAAACTGCTTTTGCTAAAATCGGTGCAAAGATCGGTGAAATCGATATCACACCAAGAGCTCTTGCAGGTTACACCTCCTACGGTATGTGTTGCAGCGGTAAAGAAATCGGCATCAGCGATGACAACAGCGGTATTATGGATATTACAGATGATATCCCCGTTGGTACAGATATAAAGGACGCTTACGAAGTTGAAGATATCATCTTCGAGGTTGACAACAAGTCACTTACAAACCGTCCTGACCTCTGGGGTCACTATGGTATCGCAAGAGAGTTTGCAGCTCTTGCTGGCAGACCATTAAAGGCTCTCGACAGCGCTGACCTTTCAAAATATGACAGCCTTCCTAAGGTTGATATGAAAATCGAAGACGATCTTTGTCAGAGATACTCTTGCTTACAGGTTGAAAATATCACAAAAAATGTAAGCCCTGTAAATATGCAGATCAGACTCTTCTATTGCGGTATGAGAAGCATCAACCTTCTTGCTGACCTTACAAACTACCTTATGCTTGAAATGGGTCAGCCAATGCACGCTTTCGACTCAAGAAAGGTAGAAAAGCTTCGCATTAAGCGTTTCGATGAAAGCTTCAGCTTCACAACTCTTGACGGTATCGAGAGAAACATCGACGAAAATACACTTATGATCTGTAACGGTGACACACCTGTTGCTATTGCAGGTATTATGGGTGGTCTTGACAGCGAAATTGTAGACGATACAACAACACTTACTCTTGAAAGTGCTACTTTCAATGCTGTTTCAATCCGTAAGTCAACTGTAAGACTTTCACACAGAACAGACGCTTCAATGAGATATGAGAAGTGCCTTGACCCTGAAATGACAGTACCTGCTATTGCTCGTTTCGTTAAGCTTCTTCAGGATATCGACGGCGGTGTTAATGTTGTATCAGCTCTCACACATGAAAGAGCTTTTGAGTACGACAAAGTGAGCCTTAGCTTCGACAAGAAGTTCGTTGACCGTTATACCGGTATTGAAATCAGCAACGAAACTATCGTTAAAACTCTCGAAAGCCTTGGCTTCGGTGTAGAGCTTGAGGGTGATGACTTCACAGTCGCAGTACCTTCCTGGGGAGCAACTAAGGATGTAACTATCAAGGCTGATATTATCGAAGAAATCACAAGAATTTACGGCTATGATAACTTCGATATTCACACCACAGAGTCACCTATCTACCCGGTACGCCCTGATGTAGAAAAGACAGTTGAAGATAAAATTAAGGATATTCTGGTAAAGCGTTTCTCACTTCACGAAATGCATTCATATGTGTGGATGTATTATGATGAGTGCAAAGATCTCGGCATCGAAATCGAAGATAATATCAAGCTTGTGAACGCTACTAACCCCAATATTGAGGTTATCAGAAGATCAATTGTTCCCACACAGCTTTGTCAGGCTAAGATTAACAACACCTATGCTCCCTCATTCGGTATCTTTGAAGTGGGCAGAGTAGTTGAAGGACTCAG
>JAZQZO010000188.1:0-2062 GCA_045634065.1 Acutalibacteraceae bacterium | reverse complement strand
CTCTCGCAAGCTGTTTTTGCAAATCAAACAGATAAGCTCTTACTGCAGGAACAGCAGAAACTCTTGATGCAGCCATAGAAGCCTCAGGCTTTCTGATTTCAAAAGAAACATCCTCGCCGTTAAGGAACATTCTCTGTTCACCGTCAATAAAGCGAAGCTCAACCTTGAGGTCATCGGTGAGAGTAGCAATAACAGATTCGGAATCATTTACATCTGCACCTTTTCTCAAAGCGTTGAGACCTACTGTTCTGTAAAGAGCGCCTGTATCAATATAGATGAAACCGAGTTCTTTAGCGGCAGCTCTTGAAATTGTACTTTTACCTGCACCTGCAGGTCCGTCAATGGCAACGTTGATAATACTCATAGTTATTCTCCTAAACTAAAATTCTTGCTCCAAAGGAGCATATCGCATCTACAAATCAGATATATCCGCTCGCCGCGGGGCATTCTTTTTTCTGTCGCGGAAAAAGAATCAAACACGCGATCTAATTTTATAAACTGTTTGCTGCACACATACCTGTTGAAAAAGCAATCTGCAAATTAAATCCGCCTGTATAAGCATCAACATCAATAACCTCACCTGCAAAATACAAGCCCTCTACAAGTTTTGACTGCATACTCTTGGGGTCAATTTCTTTTGTGCTTACACCACCTGAGGTGACAATAGCTTCTTCGATAGGTCTGAAAGACATAACTGTAACTTTCAGGTCTTTGAGGATATTGACAAGCTTGGCTCTCATTTCTTTTGTAACCTGGTTGACTTTTGTTGAGGGCTTGATACCTGTAAGTCTGACAATAATCGGTACAATCTTCTTGGGCAGAAGCGCATCCAGAGCGTTGATGAAATTCTTATTTGCATTCTCAAGGAAATCTCTCTGAATTGTCTTGTCAAGCTGTTCATATGAGAGAGCCGGTTTCAAATCAATATGAATCTCATACTTTCTTTCTCTTATGTCTTTCATATGTGAACTAGCCGAAAGAATCAGCGGACCTGACACACCGAAGTGAGTGAAAAGCATTTCACCGAAGTCCTTATAAACCTCTTTATAACTATCCATATCCATAACGGTAATTTCAACATTACGAAGTGAAAGCCCCTGTAAATCCATACAAAAACCCTCGTGACAATTAAGAGGTACAAGAGAGGGCTTCAGGTCAACGATGGTGTGACCTGCCTGTTTTGCTAGTTCATAACCGTCACCGCTTGAGCCTGTAAGAGGATATGACTTGCCGCCCGTTGCAACAATAACTTTATCGGTGGGATATTCGTTTCCGTCTTCGGTTTTTACTCCGCGTACTCTGCCGTCATCTATAATAAGCTCGGTAACTCTTCCTTTGATACGCTTTACACCTGCATCCTGAGAGTAGGCATTGAGAGCATCAACAATATCCATAGCTTTATCAGAAACCGGAAAAACCCTGTTGCCTCTTTCGACTTTGAGGGGTACACCCATATCTTCGAAAAAGTCTATGGTGTCCGAGGGCATAAATTTTGAAAATGCACCGTATAAAAATCTGCCGTTGGTGGGCACATTGGCAATAAGGTCGTTGATGAGATTACAGTTGTTGGTAACATTACAACGACCCTTACCCGTAATCATAACCTTTCTTGCGACCTTGTCATTTCTTTCTATCAGGAGAACGTCAAAACCTCTTTCGGCAGCAGTGCCCGCAGCCATAAGACCTGCCGCGCCTGCGCCGACAACTATTACTTTTTCCCTCATTTTTATCTCAATCTTTCTATCATTCTGTCAGGGAAGTTACCGATAAGGCAGTCAACCCCCATAGCGCTGAGTCTCTCGATATCTTCATATTCATTTACAGTCCAGGTGTTAATCTCACAACCTGCAGCGTGCATCTCGTCAACAACTTCCTGACTGAGACTTATATGCCAGGGGTGACAGCACTGAACATTTCTCTCTGCAGTGTACTTGCCGAAGTCAACAAGCCAGTCGCCTGTAAGGAATCCTCTCTTGATTTCGGGAGCAAGCTCTTCACAGCGTTTAACAGTGAAGTGGTTGAAGGATGAGAAGATAATCTTATCCTCAAGACCGAACTCCTT
>JAZQZO010000187.1:0-2079 GCA_045634065.1 Acutalibacteraceae bacterium | reverse complement strand
TACCCCAACGTGAGTGAGTATTAACACCGTAGATGAAGCTTTCGATACACTTTTTAACTGTACGGTAGTCAAGGTTATCAACCTTAACGAAAGGAGCGAGATATGTATCAAATGATGAGAAAGCCTGTGCACCTGCCCATTCATTCTGCATAATACCGAGGAAGTTTACCATCTGGTTACAGAGAGTTGAAAGGTGCTTTGCGGGTGCTGATGTAATCTTACCGCTTACACCGCCGAGACCTTCCTGAATGAGCTGCTTGAGTGACCAGCCTGCACAGTAACCGGTGAGCATTGAAAGGTCGTGGATGTGAATATCAGCGTTTCTGTGAGCGTTAGCGATTTCGTCATCGTAAACCTCTGAAAGCCAGTAGTTAGCTGTGATAGCACCTGAGTTGTTGAGGATAAGACCACCTACTGAATATGTAACAGTGGAGTTTTCCTTAACACGCCAGTCGTTGATATTAACATAGTTATCAACGATTTCCTTGTAGTCGAGTACAGTGCCCTTGATATCACGGAGCTTTTCGTGCTGACGACGGTAGAGGATATAAGCCTTTGCTACATCTGAATAACCTGCCTGAACGAGAACGTTTTCAACGCTGTCCTGAATGTCTTCAACTGCGATGCTGTGGTCTTTGATTTTAGGCTCAAAGTCTGCAGTGACCTTTAATGCAAGAAAGTCAATCATACTGGGATTAAACTCTCTGCCCTGAGCTTCAAATGCAAGAGTAATAGCCTGGTTAATTTTACCAAGGTCGAATTCTACGATTTTGCCTGTTCTTTTTAATACGTTATACATTTTCTCTCTCCTTTTCATATATATAGTTATAAAATAAATCGTGGAATACCACATTTAGTGGTGCTCCACGATTATATCCTATTAATACTGAAAAGTCAATAGCAAAATACAAGTTATTGTATTATTTTGTCGAATAATGCACAATATTTTGCTATATGTAGTGTTTATACGCCGCGAATAGCGACATTTGGCAATTTACTTCTCATACTCTCGGCGAAAGCTGTCATTTCATCTTTGCTCAGAGCTGAAAGGTTGTCGCCGATTAAGTTGCCGCTATCTTCAAAATGCTGAAGAAAATATCTGCTGTTGCCCTCGAGCCAGTCTGCAATTTGTGCGAAATCCTCAGCAGAGTGAAGCTCTCTGACGGTTGTGGTACGGAATTCGTGTTCGATACCGCTTCCAATTATAAGAGAAACGCTTTCTTTTATATCTGCCATATTCACCTCACAGCTGCAGGTGAGACTGTACTTAGCGGGGGAGTTCTTGATATCCATAGCCACATAGTCGAGAAGATTTTCACTAATGAGCTTTCTCAGAACCTGAGGCTGAGAGCCGTTTGTGTCCAGCTTGACTGCATAGCCCATAGCCTTGATTTTGCCGATGAACTCAGCTAAATCTTTCTGAAGAGTCGGTTCACCGCCGCTTATGCACACACCGTCGAGAATACCCTGACGCTTTTTCAGAAAGGCGAAAAATTCATCCTCACTGATATTGTCACTGTTTTCTTCAGTGACAAGCAAAGCATTATGGCAAAAGGGACAACGGAAATTGCAACCGTAGGTGAAAACAGTGCAGGCCATTTTACCCGGGTAATCGAGGAGAGTCAGCTTCTGAAGACCTGAAATTTTCATAGGTGCTTATCAGACAAAGTATTTCTTCCAGCTCTTGTCTGAAAGGATTTCGCCCTTGTCAATGTTGAAGATAAAGGTTTCTCTTTTGCCGTCTTTTTCGGTTATGAGCTTGATGTCAGACTTGTTGAGGTACTCAGCGGTGATAATCTTTTCATCAGTCTTGTCGAAGAACTTCTTAACAAGATTTGAAGCAACACTGTCATAATCGCCGGCGTTATCTGATACAAAAAGAACGTTACCGCAAAGATTGTTGATTTTACCGAGAAGGTACTTCTGCTCGTCGTTGAAGGTAAGGTTTTCTTTACGAAGGAAAAGAACGTCGGGGTCGTTACAGAATGCTCTGCCGTCAAGGTGACGACGGAAGATTGTATTGTTGATAGCACTTCTTGCGTTGAGCATTTCGTTACTTACCTGAATACGGCTGTAGAA
>JAZQZO010000186.1:0-2549 GCA_045634065.1 Acutalibacteraceae bacterium | reverse complement strand
TAAGAAAAGAACTTGCTGTTATCATAAGGCTTTTCGGGAATAGGCACAGCAAAAGTAAAAACTGTCAGACCAAATAGTATTGATAAAACCAGAAGCAGTGATAAAAACTTTTTCATAATGGTATTCTCCTTATATTATTATCGTTATTGTCAATAATATAATACATTATCTCACGTATATTTTTCAAGTATAAAGTTATAAAAAATAAGGGGCTGCATTGCAGTCCCTTTAATATTAACCTCTTCGTCTTGAATAACCGCCGTGTTTTGAGTCGGTGGAGCGCTTAAGGTCTGTCATCTTTTCATCGCTGACCTGTTTGAAACGAGCCATCATATCCTCAAAGGACATAGCACTGTCATTTTGCTGTTTGCTCTGACCCTGCCATACATTATTATTGTTACGGGGTCTCTCTGCTCTCTTTGGTCTTGGTGCACTCTCACGAGGTGTATCCTCGGCTTTTTTTATAGAAAGGCTGATTTTACCTTCATCAGTAATATTGACAACCTTAACTTTGACATCCTGACCCTCTTTAAGGTGCTCTTTGATGTCTTTGACAAAAGAGTTGGATACCTCTGAAATATGTACCATTCCGCTTTTTCCGTCAGGTAAGCTGACAAATGCACCAAAGGCTGTAAGACCTGTAACTTTACCTTCAACAATTGCTCCAATTTCAAGCATAAAAAGATGTTGCCCCCTAAATATTATTCGCCGTATGATGAGTTGTAATAAACTTTTTCACCGGGTTTGCAATAACCGTATTCTTCTCTGGCTATTTTTTCAAAATATTCATCATGGTTTTCCTCGTCGAGGATTTCCTGAATTTCATCACTTTCTTTGTCAAGATCAGTTATGCTTTGTTCAATAGCCGCAATTTCTTTGTTAAGCTCGTTGAGCTTTGCATAGTTAGATGAAATCTTTCCGAAAAGTACCATAAATCCCATAACTAAAAGCAAAATCCAAAGGAGATGAAATTTGCGTATAGGTTTCTTTTTGGGTTTAGCATCATTGATACTTTTAACAGCCAAATTTATCACTCCTTTAAAAATGCTATATATAATTAAGTATACGCATTTTTTATAATTTTTCAAGTGTATTTTTATAATATTCCTGAATTTTTTTTATAAAAAATATTAAGCTTTTCGTTGCAGAGACGCTTCATTTAAACTAAGAGCAAAAACAGCTCCGTCTGTTTTGACGAAGCTGCAATTTAAAAATTAATCAAGAATATAAAGACCTGACTTGAGCCATACGAACTCTCTGCCCATAACATTGATATATTTATAAACCTTTTCGTTAAATACACGATAGTCTCTGACCGAGTTAGTCTGAATGTTGAGAGTGCGGATTTTTTTAGATGACTGGTTGCAGATGTAAAGAGTGCTGCCGTTTAATGTAACTGCACAGGGATTTTCAAATGCAGTAGCGTCTCCGCCACCAACACGAAGGAGAATTCTGCCTTCACGAGGAGAGTACTTGATAATAGCGTTTTCACCGGGTACTGCACACCAAACATAAGCACCGTCAACAGCAATATCACAAACGGGTGAACCGTGGTATGTGAGAAGTGATGAAACATTAAGTGAGCCGTCAGTGTTAAAGATGTTATATTCGCCGTTGGGGAATATTGCCATAATGCGGTTGTCGTTGAGCACACCTACATCACAGGAAACATAGTCGCCGAGCTGTGATGCGATTTCTTCGTATTCATAACCGAACTTAATTTTGAGATAAACCGATTTTTTGATGTGGGTGAACTTGTCGTTGATAGCATCGTAGCCGTAAAAATTCGCCTTTAATCTTCCGTCGGGTGTGGTGCTCTTTGTAGCAAAAACAAAACCCTTTTTAAAAGGGGTGATGTTAAGTATTTCGCCTGAAAATACGTTTTCCATTTATTACTTTTCCTTCCTCTTAAACTGATTATATATATAGAACGTGTAGTTATCATCCATCGAATATAATACAATATATTTGCCTTTGGGTCAAGTACTGCAGAGAAAAAAATGATATACTATATGTAAATTTTTGTCGTTGGTACGGGTGGGTACGGGCAGTGCAGAGTACAGTCTGCTGAAACTTTCCGTGAAAGATAAATCTTGTTGTCTGAGGTGTAAATTACTTGTATCTAATTCATATAACGCCTTGACAAAATCTTCGTTTTACAGTACAATAAAACAAAATATTATATTTAATTAAATGAGATATAAATCTATGGAGATGTGAGAATAGATGATGATCCCATAGGGGTTGTTATACTATTCTCTTTTTGATAGTTAACTAATTATCTTTCAGGAGGATATGAAGATATGAAAGAAAAATTTGTCCTTGCCCTTGATCAGGGTACAACAAGCTCAAGAGCCATCGTCTTTGACAAAAAAGGCTCAATTATCGCTAAGGCTCAGAATGAGTTTGAGCAGATTTATCCCAAGGCAGGCTGGGTTGAACACGACCCTCTGAACATCCTTTACAGTCAGCTCAATTCAATCACAACAGTTCTTCGTTCAGGCAAGTTCAAGGCTGAAGATATTGCAGGTATCGGTATTACCAATCAG
>JAZQZO010000185.1:0-3607 GCA_045634065.1 Acutalibacteraceae bacterium | reverse complement strand
GAGTAAAAACAATGGATAAGGCTCTTATGCTCGGTAACGAGGCAGTTGCAAGAGGTCTTTATGAAGCAGGCGTTACAGTCGTTTCATCATACCCCGGCACTCCTAGTACCGAAATAACAGAATATGTAACTAAATATAATGAAATATACAGTGAGTGGGCACCTAATGAAAAGGTTGCTTTTGAAGTGGCTTTCGGCGCTGCAACAGGTGGCGCAAGAAGCTTCTGCGCTATGAAGCACGTTGGTCTCAACGTTGCTGCCGACCCCCTTTATACTGCATCATATATCGGTGTAAACGGCGGTATGGTCTGTGCTGTTGCTGATGACCCCGGTATGCACTCATCACAGAATGAGCAGGACTCACGTCACCACGCTATCGCTTCAAAGACACCTATGCTCGAGCCCTCAGACTCAGCTGAATGTTCACGATTTGCTTCTCTTGCATATGAACTCTCAGAGAGATTCAATACACCTATGCTTCTTCGTCTTTCAACAAGAGTTTCTCACGCTCGTTCACTTGTTCCTCTTTCAGACAGAAAAGAAGTGGGTGTTAAGGAATATAAGAAAGATGTTATGAAAAATGTTATGATGCCTGCTATGGCAAGAGGCGCTCACGTAAAAGTCGAGCAGAGACTTCTTGATATGGCAAAATTTGCAGATACAGAAGCTGTAGAAATGGGCATTAACACTGTAGAATATAACGATACAAAACTCGGCATCATCGCTGCAGGTACTTCATATGTTTACGCTCACGAAGCTATGGGTGAAAATGCAAGCTACTTGAAGCTCGGTATGGTTAATCCCCTGCCTGTGGAGCTTATCAAAGATTTTGCTTCAAAGGTTGACGAGGTTATCGTAATCGAAGAGCTCGATGACATTATCGAGACTCACTGCATTAAACTCGGCATTAAGGTTAAGGGCAAAGAGTTATTCTCAAAACTTGGCGAATTCTCTCAGGCTACCATTGCAGCGGTACTCAAAAACGATGCGGTTGACTGCGAAACCTTCGACGAGGAAATTCCTCCCCGTCCTCCCGTTCTTTGTGCAGGATGTCCTCACAGAGGTCTCTACTATGCCCTCAAGGGTATGGGCCTTTATGTCAGCGGTGACATCGGCTGTTACACTCTCGGTGCTCAGGCTCCTCTTTCAATGATGGACTCTTGTGTATGTATGGGTGCATCAATCAGCGGTCTTCACGGCTTTAATGTTGCAAGAGGTGAAGAGCAGGCTAAGAAGAGTATTGCTGTTATCGGCGACTCGACATTTATCCACTCAGGTATCACAGGTCTTATTGACATCGCATATAATAAGGGCTTCTCAACTGTTATCGTACTTGACAACTCAATTACAGGTATGACAGGCCATCAGAACAACCCTGCAAACGGTCTGACCATCAAAGGCGACCCCACAGTTGCAGTTAACCTTGAAGCTCTTGCAAGAGCAGTTGGCTTCCAGAATGTTGTTGTAGTTGATCCTTTCGATATTGAAGGTACTAAGGCAGTAGTTAAGGCTGAGCTCGAAAAGAAAGAGCCCTCGCTCATCATCTCAAGACGTCCCTGCGCTCTTCTCAAAACTGTAAAGCATTCAGCTCCTGTTAAAATCAATGCTGATAAATGTATAGGCTGTAAGGCTTGTCTCAACGTTGGTTGTCCTGCTCTTTCACAGACCAAGAGAGAAAACGGCAAATATCTTGCAGTTATTGATAACACTCAGTGTGTCGGCTGCGGTGTATGCGCATCAGCTTGCAAGTTCGGTGCAATTGAAAAAGGAGGTAACGACTAATGGCAACTAAAAATATTCTTATCGTTGGTGTCGGCGGTCAAGGTACCCTTCTGGCATCAAAACTTATGGGTAACTGCTTCGTTAAAGAAGGCTACGATGTAAAAGTAAGCGAAGTACACGGTATGAGTCAGAGAGGCGGCAGCGTTGTAACTTATGTAAGATACGGTGAAAAAGTTTATTCACCCGTTATTGAAAAGGGCGAAGCTGATATCATCATCTCATTTGAACAGCTTGAAAGTGCAAGATGGCTCCCCTATCTCAAAAAAGGCGGCGTACTCATTTCAAGCACACAGAAAATCGACCCGATGCCCGTAATTATGGGTAAGGCTACATATCCCGAAGATATACTCGCAAAGCTCGCTGAAAAAGATATCAAGCTTGTTTCACTTGATGCTCTTTCACTTGCTATCCAGGCAGGTACACCCAAGTGTGCTAATATCGTGCTTCTCGGTGCTGCCGTTCAATTCCTTGGCATCGATAAAGAAATGTGGGTAGACATCATCCGCTCAACAGTGCCTCCCAAGACAATTGACATTAACCTTAAAGCTTTCGAGCTCGGATATAATGCAAACTAATCCTCAAAGCGGTGTAACGCTTTGTCTATAAAAGAAAGGATCTGATTCCAAATGCCAATCTTCAAACCCGAAATTGAATGTGCGTCAAGAACTTATCTCCACGCGCTTCAGTCAGAACGACTTGTAAAAATGGTTGAAAATGCTTATAAGAACGTGCCTTTTTACAAGCAGAAATTTGATGAAATGGGACTTAAACCCGAAGATATCAAATCAATAGACGATATCACAAAACTTCCCTTTACTGTTAAAACAGATCTTCGTGACAATTATCCTTTCGGTCTTTTTGCAAGACCTCAGAGCGATATCGTGCGTATTCACGCTTCATCAGGCACTACAGGCAAGGCTACTGTTGTAGGTTATACCAAGAATGATATTGAAGTATGGTCAGACGGTGCTGCAAGAGCTATATGCGCTGCAGGCGGTAAGAAAGATGATATTATCCACGTTTCATATGGCTACGGTCTTTTCACAGGCGGTCTCGGTCTTCACTACGGTGCTGAAAAATTAGGTGCAACAGCTCTTCCTGTTTCATCAGGTAATACCAACCGTCAGATTCAGCTTCTTCAGGACTTCGGTTCAGATATCATCTGCTGCACACCTTCATACGCTATGTTCATCGGCGAAACTATAAGAGATATGGGCATTGACCCCAAGACACTCAAGGTTCGTTCAGGCATTTTCGGTGCTGAACCCTGGACTGATGAAATGAGAAAAGAAATCGAAACTCTCCTGGACATCAAGGCTTATGATATATACGGTCTTTCAGAAATTGCCGGTCCCGGTGTTGCTTACGGATGCGAATGTCAGGACGGTTTACATATCTGCGAAGATTACTTCTATCCTGAAATCATCGACCCGGATACCCTTGAAGTTCTTCCCGACGGCGAATACGGCGAACTTGTTTTCACCTGCATCGGAAAAGAGGCTCTTCCTCTTGTCAGATACCGCACAAGAGACATCTGTGCTCTTAAGAGAGAAACCTGTGCTTGCGGAAGAACAACAGTCAGAATGGCTAAGCCCAAGGGCAGAAGCGACGATATGCTTATTATCCGCGGTGTAAACGTATTCCCATCACAGGTTGAACACGTTCTTCTTTCACTTAATATGACACCTAACTATCTGATTATAGTTGACAGAAAGAATAATCTTGATATAATGGAAGTACAGGTAGAAATGATGCCTGATATGTTCTCAGATACACTAAAATCTCTTGAGTCATCAGAAAAGATGATCGAGGCTGCTCTTCAATCA
>JAZQZO010000184.1:0-9124 GCA_045634065.1 Acutalibacteraceae bacterium | reverse complement strand
AGTGTGGGAGCGTCAAGCTTCCATACATTTGAACGTCTCTTATCTCTTCTTGCCTTTGATACTCTTCTCTTTGGTACTGCCATCTTTCAGCACCTCCTTTTATAATATTAAAGTTAAACTTACTTATTCGTCCAAAAGACTAAGGAGCGCCTCGAAGCGAGGGTCTATGTCTTTTTTGCATTCGCACGGACCTTCATTTAAATTTGCACCGCACTTAGGGCAAAGACCCTTGCAATCATCGTCACAAAGGAACTTGCTTGGCAGAGCAAAATAAATGTCTTCTAAAGTGAGCTGCTCAATATCAAGCTTCATATTTTCTGTGACGATAAACTCGTCAGTTTCTTCATTCTGAAGCTCAGACACAAGAATATGCTCAATGGGTACTGCCATATCATAAGTTACACCCTCAGCACATCTGCTGCAGTAAACATCAAGACTGAAAGTCGCTTCGGCATTCAACGATACAATCTCGGCAACGTTTCTGATTTCACCTTTGAGACAAACAGGTGTCGTGAATGGAAACACACCGTCAATCTCTTCTTTTGAGAAGTCAAACTCATAGTCGAGAGGTATCTGTGTAATACCGCCATTAAACAGGTTTTCAAGTTCAATAAACATAACTCACCTCATATTAACGAATAACATTATATAGATATACCTTCGATTTGTCAATAATAAAATCAAAATTACTTCAAAAATTTTTAAATAGCTCTCTATTTTTACAATATCATACCTGACGGTTAAGGCTTATTTGGTTTTCACCGAAAGCACCGAAGAGTAGGAACCGTAATATTTCTTCTCCCCTACCACTCTCACTGCTCTTACTTTAACCTTTGTGGTACTCTTGGATGTTCGGTTTTTAATTGTAATCGAGTTGGTTTCACTTGTGCCGTAGGTCACATATTTGCCCTGAGTTTTATCATAAACAGCTATCTGATAGTGTGTGGTACCGGTGACTTTTTTCCAGGTGAGCTTGAATGAGCTTGCCGTTACAGATGATGACTTGAGTTCTGTCACCTTCACCGGGTTGGTTGAAAATTTGAATATAGCAGAAAGATCACCTGAGCTAAGCTCGTTGCTGCCTTTCATACACACAGCTTTTACTCTGTATCCGTAGGTTTTGCCGGCAGAAAGACCTGTGAAAACATATGAAAGTTTATCTGTCTTTGCTACGACAACATACTTCTTTTCTGTGGAAGAATATCTGTAAATGTGATAGTAGTTAGCACCCTTACTCTTTGACCAGGAAACAGTGTGTCCGTCAGTTTTCACATCGCTGACCTTCAACCCTGTTACTTTCATAGGTTTCGTGGTAACTTTCACCGAAGCTGTGTTACCCTTAACGGTGCTGCCGGTAATTTCAATATAAGCTCTCACAGCAAATTCATAAGTTGTGCCGGCATCAAGACCGCTGACATCAAAAGCACCCTCTGTGGCAGTACCAAGATAAGCGTAGTCACCATCTTCAAACTGATAGATATTATAATAGTCGGCGTTGGCAACTTTGTTCCAGGTTAGACTGACACTTTCGCTGTTGGCTATTGCCTTGAGATTTTTCACCTGAGCAGGAATAGTTGAAGCCATAATTTCATCTGAATAGCCGCTTTCTGCTTTCTTGTTTCCCTCTTTGTACACTGCCGTTATCTTATAGCTGTCAATCTGACCGAAAGAAAGGTTGCCGACTACATAGCTGTTACCTGTTATAGTTGCAACAAGAACATAGCTGTCGTTTTTCAGTCTGTAAATCTTATAGCTGTCAGCATTTGCTATCTTATCCCAGGAAAGCTTGTAGGATGCGGACTTGACTTCGCTGACTCTGATATTTTCAGGCACTGTATAAGCCGTAGTAGCTTTTGCAACATCACTCATATCGGAATACATTGTCACTGAATTTTTCACAGCTACAGCCTTCACCGCAAAGGAATATTCAGTGTTATATTTATCCATAGAAACCGTTACATAAGTGTTGGAAGTCACAGCCAGTTCAATATAATCTTTTTCTTCGGCAGAATAGACATAAACCGAATATTTTTCAGCCTTCGGGTTTTCCTGCCAGGAAAGTGTGACATTGTTGCCGTGAACCTTATCCGCAGTCACATCTTCAACCTTGCTGAGCTTTGTCACCACGCTCAGGTCATACGACATTTCACCCTGCTGAACAGCGTGTTCGCCCTGAGAGACTGCTGAAACCTTGAATGAATAGTCTTTGAACTGCTCAAGAGAGTCAACTCTGCAGGTCACATCCTCACACTTGGCTATAATCTCATATTTACCGCCCGTGAGCATATACACATTATAGTAATAAGCACCGGGAGCTACATCCCACTTAAGGGTAACCGAAGAATCTGTAACACTTTCCGTTCTCAGGTTAAGTACCTTTTCGGGGGCGGTCATTGCATAAACCGTCTGAGAGTTTTCAGATATCATTCTGCCGCTGCAAGAAGCCACGGCAAATGCCTTTTCTTCGCTGAGTCCGAGATTATTTACAGTATAACTCAGTTCAGATGTGGTACCGACAATCTCTGTCTTTCCGCCTATAACCTCATAGATATAGTAAGATTCAGCACCTGTGACCTTATCCCATTTGAGAGTCACGGAGCTTGTTGTTGCACCTGTTACCGTGATATTTTTCGGCACGGGCGGAGCATCGTGAATAGTCAGAGCATCGGAATAATCAGAATAAACCATATCGTCGCCCATATGACTGTAGGCTCTGATATAATACTTATCATAAATAAGTTTGCTCTTATCTGTTTCGTAGAAATTTTCTAAATAGCTGAGTGTTGCTATTTCTGTGTATTTCTTGGTAGATGTCTTGTAACCGTAAATTATATAACCGTCACAGAATTCGGTTTCGTCCCAGATAAATTTAACGGCACTGCCCTTGCTTTCAGCGCAGAAATTTGCAACCTTTGAGGGCTTGAGGATGACACCGTCACCTGAAAACTCTCTTGTATAACAAGGGCTGTAAACCTTATTAGTTGAGTTTTTCAAAAGCGCTCTTGCACATACGGTATATTTTGAGCTTTTCGCAAGAGAAGCCACTACGGCAGTGGTACTCTCAGATGCGACACAAGCAATAATATTGCCGTTTGCATCGCAAATGCCGAAGTTATATCTCACAGCACCCTCCACCTGAGATGAAGCAACTTTTGAGCCTGAGGAATCCGCAACAAAGCTAACATCGTCAGGTGCATATACGGCAGAGTCCGAAACAACATATTTGACTATATCATATCTGCCTGCCGAGTCAAAGCTGGTAAGATAAACCGTACCCGCTTTCAGGAAGTTCACAATATTATCCTGACCCACTTTGGCTATAGCACTGTTGGAAGATATGAGTCCCACGCTGACTTTATCACCTTTGAAGTGACTGATTTTCTGCTCACCGACACCAACAGAGGTGTAAGAGGTGTATTTCACAAAATCTTCAGGCACATAACCTATATAGCTCTTTGAGTTATAGGTGAATTTAATTCGCACCCAATGGGGATATTTAAGTGATGAAATATAATATTTTGCATCGGTGAAGGTTTTACCCATTATTTGCACAGAAGTACCTTTTGGCAGCAAAATTCCGTTGCCGTTTTTATCCAGAAGCTGAGCATTATTAGTCGACGGTCCTGTGCGCACACGACTGCTTTCGGCTGAAATTTCACCGTACTGGTAAAGGCTGTCAACATTAGATGCTTTCTGAATATCCGTCTCGTGATAAGGCATATTCTCATAAACGGGGATTGAAAAGCTCTTACTCTGATAGAGAGCACCCGTTTTGGCGTATGCGGTATAGTTGGTATAGCCCTGAGAGCAAGCACCTGTAAGGTTAGTCATATACTGATGTGTATATAGCTTATGAGCCGTATTGTTGGGGTTGACGTTGAACTTCTGAAGATAGCCGGTATGCTGACCCACAGCGATATATTTTTCAGCTATGTATTTGGCACCGCCCTTAATCGATTTGCCGGGGGTATTCCAGGGTCTTGAGTAAGTTGTTCCTTCGCTCGCCCACTTAAGTCCTCGCTCAATTGCACCAACACCGTCAGTTGCGCCGATGTTGTAGAAATTATATATACCGGGATATGTTTCGTTGGTACCCGACACACTGCCGCTGCCGTCAGCACCCACTTCGTTTCTTATCTTTGATGCAAGATAACAGGGGTTGACATTATAGAGCTGACCTGCCTCATAGATACGGTCTGCATATGTCAGTGTACCTGTCTTAAGTTCACCTGCTTCGTTATAATATGTGATTTTCTTATTTGCCATAAATGTTCCCTTGAGAACACTTTCGATATCTTCGATAGTAACATCAGAGTTGAAAGTCAGCTCCTCAAACTGGAAGATACCCTCTTCATTCAGGAAGTTTCTCGGGTCCATATAATATTCAACTGCAAGACGGTTAGCAACAACAAAGCCTGCGTCTTTCTGAATATATTTGCCTGTTTCCTGATTGTAGTGTCCGCTTTCCTTGCTCTTGAGGTTTTCGCTTGAAGCACTGTCGCTGACAAGATTTTTAGTACCGAGCTCGTTGTCTATAACAGTATTCCAGTCAAGACCTGTTTCAAAGGGAATGAAAGTCCACTGAGGGTATTTTTCGTGAAGCTCACGAAGATATGGCTTATATTCTTCGGGGAAAGCCGCAATTGAATTTTCGAAGCTGTCTTCCTTTGCAAAAGACACTAAGCCTACAGTTGACCATAAAAGCATTAAGGCCGTAAGCGTGATGATTATATTTATAATTTTATTTTTTCGTTTCAACATAATTTCATTCCTTTGCTCGGAAATATCCATTATAATTTTATCAAAAAAACTCGAATTTTGCAACCTTATTGAAAAAATAAGACAGCGTGTGTATAATAAAACAGAAACGAGGTGATTTTATGCTGTTCATCCCCGAAAAGGCAAGGGTGATTTTTGACCTTCTTAAAAAAAACGGATACGAGTGTTTCCTGGTAGGCGGCTGTGTCAGAGATATGCTTATGGGCAAAGAGCCCCACGATATCGACATCACAACAGATGCTACCCCTGATGAAGTCAAAAAGGTTTTCGCTGACTTTCACACTCTTGACATCGGCATAAAACACGGCACCGTAACAGTAATGAATGAGGGTGAACCCATAGAAATCACCACCTACCGAAAAGAGAGCGCCTATTCCGACGGCAGACACCCTGACTCGGTTTCTTTCAGCAGACACATAAATGACGACCTGTCACGTCGTGATTTCACCTCAAACGCTATCGCCTACAGCGATATAAGCGGCATCGTCGACCCCTTTGGCGGCATAGCTGACATTGAAAATAAAACTCTTCGCTGTGTTGGGGACCCCACGGAAAGATTCAAGGAAGATTCACTTCGTATTCTCCGCGCACTCAGATTTGCAAGCGTTCTGGGCTTTAACATAGAAGAAAAGACCGAAAAAGCAATGTTTAATTGCCGTGAGCTTATAAACATTGTCTCCCCCGAGAGAATTTTTGCTGAAATCAGCAAGCTCATCTGTGGCAAAAATGCAGGCGAGATAATCTCACGTTACAGCGACATTCTGGCTGTAGCTTTGCCTGAAATCAAAGATATGAAAGGCTTTCAGCAACACAATTTCCACCACATATACGATGTTTTAAATCACACAGCAAAGGTTGTTGATTTTGTGTACCCTGCCGTAGATTTAAGGTTTGCTGCCCTATTTCACGACTGCGGAAAACCTGACTGTTTCAGCATAGACGAAAATGGTGTGGGGCATTTCTACTCCCACGCATCAATTTCGGCACACAAGGCAAACGAGGCTCTGCAAAGGCTTCGCTGTGACAACGCCACAAGAGAAAAGGTTGTAAAACTCGTTAAAATCCACGACACACCCATTGAACCTGACAGCAAAACCGTAAAGAAAAAGCTACAGAAATACGGTGAAGAGATATTCTTCGACCTGATAAAACTTCAGCGAGCGGACAATATGGGACTTGCCCCTGAGTTTCTCTATAGGCAGGAAACTTATGACCAACTTGAAGAAATCGCAAGACTTATCATAGAAGAAAACCAATGCTTTTCACTTCGTGATTTAGCCGTGAATGGCAGAGATATGATAAACCTCGGACTAAAAGGCAAAGACATCGGCACAGTTCTGGATGAACTGTTAAAGGCTGTTATTGAGGAAAAATGTGAGAACGATAAGGAGTCGTTGTTGTTATATTATCATAATAATGTGAAATCTGTTTTAAATAGTTGAAAGAATACAAAAACAGCCCGGAAGTTTCAGAAACAACCGAGCTGTTCATTATTTAGTTGTTTATTGGAATATTGGCCAAATCACCACAGATATTATACCTTATGTTTCTTATATGCACCTACAAGCATAGATAAAGCATAAACGAGATAGTGTGCAAAAGCAACAACATAAAACATAATCCCGGTGTTATCTGCCTTGATATTTAAGCTCTCGAGCCATACAGCGGCAGGATATTGACGTATCATCGACACTACAGATGCCACCACCATAAATAAGCAGTATACAGCAATCAGAACAACCATAGGAATAACTATGATTGAAACAAAGCTCATTTTTTTATCAGAATATAACTGTCTGCCTATATAATATCCGAAACCAAGCAAAGCACAGAACAAGGCTATTAAACCTACAATAGAAAAGCCACCAAACAAATCTACTACAAAAATTCCCAAAAACGTAAAAGCAATTCCCGTTAGAATCAGCATTACAAGAGATGATATAGTGTTTACAGCAAATTTTTTCAACATAGTCAGGTACCTCCTATTCAAGTCACTGTTTGTTAATGATAGATCACCACAGTTTGCCCGACAGACAGATCTGTTACAATTTCATTATAATATTGTAACATTTATTTGTCAATAAAAAAAATACAAATCGAATTTACCCCAACCGGCAATGCGCCTCACTACAACACTACATCGGCGGGTGCGGCGGCTCCATATCCGAACTGCGTTCGGATCGGCTACTGCCGTAGCCGTAAATCGCTACGCGATTTAATGGAGCCGCCTCCCACCTCTTGCAGTAACTTCCCCGCGTACCAACAAAAAGACAGCCTGATTATCAGACTGTCTTTCATTTTTTATTGTTTGCCCTCGCCGGGCAGGCGTCACTTTTGCTATCGCCCAAAAGTGACCAAACCGTGATGTTATTTCACAATATACACCTTTACACCGTGAGCTTCGGGAGCTGAACTAATCATAGTTGTGCCCTCACTATACTTGTTATCCCACACATCGTGAACGCTATATCCGTCTTTATTGGGAAGACTCACATAACCGAGATTTGCGATGTCCTTAAGCTTGATTTCGGTGCCGTTTGGCTTGTTAGTCTTATTGAAAACGCAGATAGCGACTGCACTATCCTTGAGAGGCTTAACAAGCACGTCAACAAGGCCGCGCTTGATCCTTCTGCACTGAATACCCAAGGGGTCCTGATTAATCGCAATCATATCTTTATTGGTAAGTATCTTGTAAACTGCATTTTCCTTGTCAACTGTACCATCAGGAAGTATAAACTTTCTTACATCGTTGCCAAGAATGAGAGGAGCGTTCATCATACACCAAAGCGAGAAATGCGCCTTATTTTCCTCCTGAGTCAAGTTGCCGTTGCCAACTTCAAGCATATCAGGATCATTCCACGCACCGGGTGAGGAGTATTTATAGAGGTTAACAGTAAACTCATATAAAGCAAGAATTGACACCCATTTAGCCTGAATGTCGCCTGTTGTTCTCCAGAGGTTACCTGCTTCAGCGCCCCACTTCCAGGGCTGATTGAAGCCCCATTCACAGATTGAATAAATGATAGGCTTTTCTTCGGTACCGTTTTGCTGAGCATATAGCTTTGTTGCACGTTTGAGTTCTCTGCCCATAAGTTTATATTGAAGTGCTGCTGAGTCCATTCTTGACTTAACGGGATTTTCGAAAACAACGGTATTATTGCCTTTTTCGAGATATACAGTAGTCTGCATTTTGCCTTCGGGAGTGAAATTCTTTCTGCTGACACAATAGAGATGATATTCCTCTTTACCACCCACAACGGCACGTATAAACTTATCCTTTCTCTCGTCTTTTCTTATATCGATATGAAGAATATACTCACCGGCTTCTTCAGCGTTAACTTCAATTGAGAAACTGCCCATACCCGCATCAAGGCCCTCAACATAGCTCTTTGCATCGATTTTTTCGTCTTCAACAATTGAGGCAGTACCTGAAAGTTTCATATCCTTGGATGTGAAATATGCAAAGGTCTCACCTGTACCCTCTTTTGCAAAGCCAACACCGATAACCCAAGGGGCAATCTGAGAAATTGTAACATTGTGGCAAAAGTCATATTTGAAATATTCTATACCCCAAGCAGCGAAGGTTTCCGCATCAATTCTCTCGTTTCTGAGGGATGCCGGATAGTCTTCACAGGTATGCGTGCCGTTTGAAGAATAGATACCGAGCTTGATACCTCGGCTGTTGACGTATTCTGTCAGAGCCTTGATGCCGCTCGGGAAATTAAGCTTATCGCACTGAAGTCTGCCGTTTTCGTCTCTTTCGCTGGCTTGCCAGCAGTCGTCGATATTGACATATTGGTATCCTGCATCTGCAAGTCCGCTGTCTGCCATTGCATCTGCAATTTCTTTGATAAGATTCTCACTGATCTTGTGACGGAAAAGGTTCCAGCTGGACCAACCCATAGGCGGAGTCATAGCAACACCGTTATTATATGTACCGCGGCTGACCTGACTTACCTGTGTTTTTCCGATAAGTTTTTTTGCAATGCAGATAGGGCAAAACTTTTTGTTCTTCATATGTATCTCCTTTAAATTTTATTTTTATATCAGAGCTACGCTTTTCATAAGAAAAACCGTAGCAAATATACTGAAAACCGAAACAAGACTTGTCCAGACCACTATCTGACCTGCAAGCTGTTCATCGCCACCGATTTCGCCCACCATAACTGCACTTGAAACTGCAATAGGTGTGCCGAAAAGCGATATGAGAGCAGGGTACTCCGTGGAGGTGAAGTTCATAACTCCCATCTTGCTGAGAGCTACAGCCGAGCCGATGCCGATAACAGGCGCCACCACAAGACGAAGAATAACACTGACGGTTATAGGCTTAACAAGACAAGGACTA
>JAZQZO010000183.1:0-6415 GCA_045634065.1 Acutalibacteraceae bacterium | reverse complement strand
TAGCAAAAGTGACGCCTGTCCGGCGAGGACAATATAAAAAATTAACCGAGTTGATTAAGGTCAGCTCGGTTTTTTGTTGTAATGCGAATTGACATTTGTGTTTGGAAGTGATATAACTAATTAAAGGTGGTAACAAAATGGGCTTATTCAATTTTTTATGGGCGAAAATTAATTTTTATAAACACAAAGAAGATATACAAAAAGAAAAGGACTGCATTGCAAGAATAAAACAAAAAGTAAGCCTACTTGTAGGTATTGATAAGTTTATTGATTATGATTATTTTACAGTTGCTTTTGCAGGAACAAAAGATAATATGGAGCTATTGCTCGAAATCTGCACCCACAAAAGCGATGACAAAAAATATTTACACGCCTCAGTTGATGATGATTTTTCGTGGGATGAATGTGATTATGATAATATAAATGAATTTGAAAAAGAAATTGTCGATCATCTTGCCAAAAGAATAAACCAAACAGTAAAAACCATAGTAATAAAAGAAAGACATAAATATTACTGCCAAGAAGCTTATGTGTTGGATGAAAGCACAAATAATTGGATTTTAATAGAGAAAAATGAAACAAACGACGAGATAACTTGCCGAGCTTTTGCTTGTGAAACAGAAACCTTGGAAACGATTCACACATACAGATTAGAAATATAGAAAACAGCGAAGTCGACCACTTCGCTGTTTTTATTTGCCTCAATTAGCAGGCGGTGCGCCTGCGCTACAACAAACTACCTCGGCGGGATAAAACTAAAAGAATGCGAGGCTTACCCGCGTCCCAGCAAAAATAACTTTATTGTGGCAGGGCTTCGCCCCGCACCCCACAAGCTTTTGTAAAAGCTTGACCAAAACTTTCCTGCTTCCCTTACTCTTCCATTTGCTTGCCTAAAAAGCCTGCAGCCACCTGGGTGAGCTTGATATCTGTCTGTGTCGGCGCCGTCGCCTTGTCACCACTGAGAAGCACGACCGCCCCCATAACATCACCGCCCCCGATAATTGGCGTCATCACGCTGACACCTTTAGGCATATCTTCAGACACAATCAGATTATCTTTGTCCTGACCAGAAATATAGGTGTTGCGCCTTTCCATATAGCTCTCAAGCAGCGGTGAAATGCGCTTGCCTACCAGGTCTTTCTTCGGCAGACCCGACACAGCGATAACGTGGTCTCTGTCGCAGATAACCACAGGCATACCCGTGGTTCTGCCGAGAACATCAACATACTGTTTGGTATAAGGTCCCAGCTCACCGATCGGTGAATATTTTTTGAAGATAACTTCACCGTCAGAGTCGGTATAAATTTCAAGAGGGTCGCCCTCGCGTATTCTCATAGTTCGTCTTATTTCTTTTGGTATAACAACACGCCCGAGATCATCGATACGGCGTACTATTCCGGTTGCTTTCATAATTTTCTTTCTCTCCCTTTAAAATACAATTGTGATGTTAGTATTTGTGTTTCAAGGGAATTTATACTGTGTGAGTTTACTTTTTGAAATGCTAAATTTAAAAAACGTGAGTACAGTCTAACCCGTACTCACGCTATTTTTTTAAGATGTTTTTACGCCTCGGGATTCTTAATTGTGAAGTTAAGTCCGAGAGCGACCACAGCAAGTGCAAGAAGCATAATGAAAGGTGCTGTGTAGCTGCCTGTTGAAATAAACAGGCTGTTGCTGCCTGCAGCGATGAAAGCTGCAACAATAAGGTTGAAGTTGGTAATACTGTAGTTTACAGGGAAGTGCTTCATACCGAAGAATGATGATGAGAAGGCTGATGCTATAGTCGGGCAGGAACCGTAGGTGATACCTGTAAGGCAAAGACCCACAATACAAATAATAAGTGAATTTGTCTGTACAGCTACGAGGGTGATGCCTGCTGCAGCAATGGTAAGAATGTTAGCTGAAATCATAGTTGCGCGTCTGCCTAAAACGTCATAAACTGCACCTGTGATGATACGGCCAAGCCCATTGCACACTGCAAGTACGCCAACTAAGGTTGTAGCAAGAGCAGGTGTTGCATCAACGGAAAGCACAAGGTCTCTTGCAAAACTGATTACAGAGTTACCTGCGGCTGTAATGCAGGAAAGGCAAACGAATGCACGCCAGAAAGTCATACTCTTAAGCATTTCGACTGTAGTGAAGTCTTTTGCAATTGCATCTTTTTTAGCAGTACCCTTGACCTTTGCTGTAGGAAGAACAGTGTCAGCGTCGGGTCTGCGAAGAACAAGACCTGAAAGAACAAGTACAACAGCAATAACAAGACCGAGAAGCATAAATGTTTTGCTCCAACCGAAAGCAGGAAGAGCGTAGAACTTTTCGATGATGTTGCCAAGAAGAAGGGTACTCAGACCAAAGCCCATCATAAGGCAACCTGAGCAAAAACCTTTTCTGTCAGGGAACCAGGAGCTGACAGTAGATACCACAACGTTATATGATATACCGATACCCGAGCCTGCAAGGAAAGCGTAGGCAACATATAAAAGCCAAAGCTTATCAGCAGTTAAAAGACCTGTGAGACCGAAGCCTGCACCAACGAGTACACCTGAAATAATGAGTGTAACTTTAGGTCCGATTTTCTTGCAGATGAGACTGCCGGCAAAAGCGCCAAGGCAGAAAAAGCACATTGTGAGAGTGAAATTGAGAGCTAATGAAGAATCGCTCCAACCGAAGATATCTTTAAAGGGGGCTTTTAAAATAGACCACGCGTAAAGAACACCTGAGAAAAGCATCGCAAGTACGCCCACAACAAGATAAATTCTTCTTTTGCTGTAAGTTGAATTTGTTGTCATTTGTAAGTCTCCTTATTTTTATTTTTTATACAATTGTATATATTATACCATAATTGCTTAATCGTGTCAACAACGGGTACTTTTTGAGTTAAAAAGTCGCAAAGAACTTCATAAATTTTTGCTTAACATATTGTTTACAAAATCACCTTGTGATATAATTATAGTGATTAAATCTTCGAAAGGATGAAGAAAGATGAATTACAAAGAAAAATATCAGCAATGGCTCACTTTTGACGAGGACACCAAAGCAGAACTTGAAGCCATTACCGATGAAAAAGAAATAGAGCACAGATTCTACAAAGACCTCGCTTTTGGTACCGGCGGACTTCGCGGTATTATGGGCGCTGGTTCAAACCGTATGAATAAATACACAGTAGGCAAAGCTACCTACGGTCTTTCAAAATATATAAAGAGCAAAAACGACGGCGAACTCAGTGTGGTACTCGCCTATGACTCAAGAAATAACTCAGCCTATTTTGCACGCGTTGCCGCTGACATCTTTTCAGGTCAGGGCTTCAAGGTTTACCTTTTCGAGTTCCTTGTACCCGTGCCCGTGCTTTCATTTGCAACAGCTCATCTCGGCTGCACAGCAGGTGTAATGCTCACAGCATCTCACAACCCCAAGGAATATAACGGCTATAAGGTTTACGACAGCAAGGGCTGTCAGTTCTGCACAGAAGATGCAAAGGGTGCAATCGAGTGCATCAACGCTATCGAAGACTACACTTCTATCCCCTTCGAGGGCAAGGCAGAAAATATCAATACAGTCGGTGAAGATGTACTCTCAGCATTCCTCGCTAAGGTTAAAGAGCAGAGCGTATATGAAGAACCCTCAGAACTCAAGATTGTTTACACTCCCCTTCACGGCACAGGTAACATCCCCGTAAGAAGAATGCTTGAGGGTATGAATGTAACTGTTGTAAAAGAGCAGGAAATGCCTGACGGTAACTTCTCAACTGTCAGAAGTCCCAACCCCGAAGAAAAAGATGCTCTGACCATCGCTATCGAAAAGGCAAAAGAAATCGGTGCTGACCTTGTTCTCGGCACAGACCCCGACTGCGACAGAGTTGGTATTGCAGTAAAGAGCGGCGACGAATATGTTCTCTTCACAGGCAATCAGACAGGCGCTCTTCTCGTTAAGTTCATTCTCGAAATGAAAAAGGCAAGTCTCTCATCAAAGAGCACTCTCGTAAAGACTATCGTAACCTCAGAGCTTGGCGCCGATATCGGCAAGAGCTACGGTCTTCAGTGCGAAGAAACCCTCACAGGCTTCAAGTATATCGGTGACAAGATTAACAAGTACGAAGCAAGCGGTGACCAGGAATTCATCATCGGCTATGAAGAGTCCTACGGCTATCTTGTTGGTACTCACGCAAGAGACAAAGACGCTGTTGTATCTTCAATGCTCATCTGCCAGATGGCTGCTTTTTATAAAAATCAGGGCAAGACTCTCGTTGATGCTCTCGAAGATATCTATGCTGAATACGGCTACTATCTCGACCACCTTGATTCATTCGTACTCAAGGGCAAAGACGGTGCAGAAAAGATTGCTGACTTAATGGTTTATTTCAGAGATAAGGGGCTCGGTCTCTTCGACGGACTCAAGGAAGTTATCGACTACAGCAAGGGTATTGCTGACCTGCCCTTAGAAAACGTACTCAAGTTCATCTGGGAAAACGGCTCCTGGATGGCTGTAAGACCTTCAGGTACTGAGCCTAAAATCAAGGTTTACTACAGCATACAGGCTGAGACAAGAGACCAGGCAAAGGCAAAACTTGCCGAGTACAAAAACGTCATTGATAATATTATCAAATAAGAGGTAACTATGACTGTTCAATATTACGTTGAAAATATACTCCAGCCCAGGCTTCAGGGCGACGGTGGTTGGGTTGAATACGTCGGTCTTGAGGGCGACAAGCTCACCCTCATTTTCCGTGGTGAATGTTCAAAATGTCTGATTCTTCATCGCTGCACTGCGTGGATTGAAGAGCAGATAAAGCTCGATTTAAAAAAGACTGTCAAGGTTGATGCAATCCGCAAAAAGCCTTACTTCCAGGATACATAAGGAGGAATAAACTGTGGCTCATATTAAAGTTGTCCGCCGTTCAATGCGCCCTGAGGAATGGACCGATCTGCGCTTTGGTTGGCTTAAAAGACATATCTATTCCTCTAAGTGGGAAATTGAAAACTTAATGATACGCGATGCCCGTCAGACAAACGAAATGAACTTCGAGTATTACAGTGAAGATTACAGACCCCTTAAGAAAGGTGATATGTATTTCACCCCCGACGGCACAGCATTCATAAAAGCTGATATAACTCTGCCCGAAGAACTTAAAGGCAAGGAGCTGTGGTTCAGCCTTAAAACTGCCGCTGAAATCTGCGTGAAAGTAAACGGCAAGTATGTTGGCGGTGTTGATCCTAACAGAGAGAGGATGCTACTCTCCCCTTACATAGATGAAAATGAAGTCCTTCACTTTGAGATGATGGGCTATAACCGTTCAAAGCCCGACGACGAAAGAAACCCCGAATCTCTCTCGGTACGCGGTTGCCGTCAGATTTTCGAGGGCGCATATATCTGCACTGTAAATCACGAAGTTCAGGATTTAGTTTGGGACTTCGAACTGCTTCTCGACATTGCCAAGAGCGAGCTTTTCAACGAAGATTACAGAGCTTTCCTTAATAAAGAGCTTTGCAACGCGATGAACCTCATCGATTTTGACTCAGATGAACTCACAGGTGTAGCTCAAGCTAAAAAATATGTTGACGAAGTTATCTATGCCAACGACAACTATAAAGGCAGTGGCGACGTGGCTCTTATTGCTCACTCACACCTTGACGTGGCGTACTATTGGAGAAGAATCCACGCTGTGCAGAAAAATCTTCGCACGGTACTCATTCAGCTTCGACTTATGGATAAATATCCCGACTTCAAATATACTCACACTCAGCCTTATGTTTATGAGACTTTGGAAAAGTATTATCCCGAAGTTTTTGAAGAGCTGAAAGAGAAAGTTGCTAACGGTCAGTTCGAACCCGTAGGTGCTATGTATGTTGAACCCGACTGCAACGTACCCTCGGCAGAATCACTTATCCGTCAGTGTCTTTACGGTCAGCAGACCTATAAGAGAATGTTCGGTAAGACTGTCAACAACGCCTGGCTTCCCGACGTTTTCGGCAACTCCTGGATATTACCGCAGATTCTCAAAAAGGGCGGTGTTGACTACTTTGTTTCCAATAAAATGTCAACCTGGAATGACACTAACCGTTTCCCACATAACAACTTTAAATGGAAAGGCATCGACGGCAGTGAAGTTCTCGCCTGCGTACCGCCCACTCACTTCATAACCTGGAATATGCCCTCACAGATTCAGGAAAACTGGGAAGCTTATATCGATAAAGACTCAGGCGGTCAGACTCTTAATATGTTCGGCTACGGCGACGGTGGCTCAGGCTGTACAGAGGAAATGATAGAGCTTATGCACCGCTTTGATAAGCTTTCCGTTATGCCTAAATGTGAGCATACGGGGGGAGCAGAATTCCTTGAGAAAAATCTTAAGGATAACAAAAATCTTCAGGTCTGGGACGGTGAATTATACCTCGAAATGCACAGAGGCACCTTCACC
>JAZQZO010000182.1:0-1454 GCA_045634065.1 Acutalibacteraceae bacterium | reverse complement strand
GTCTTTCTGATAAGCTCGTTTGTAATGAGGGTGGGCTTCCATACTACTTCAAAGGGAAGAATACCGCTCTTGTTGAGCTCTGCAACGATAATTTTTGAATGTTCTGCAACATTTCTCAGACACTCATCACCATAAAGGTCCTGTGAACCTGTGCAAAACCAGAATTTATATGCTTTCATAACTATATCCTCCTTGGGAATTTTTATCTTTTTAATGATAACATTTTAAGGTAAAATTGTCAACGAAAAATTATTATCAGAGCCAATTTATCTTGCCAAAAGCAAAACAATATGATAGTATAGTACTATCAATCAGGGATTCGGAATTATGAATTAGGACGTATGAATTGAAGCTTCGCTTCATTAACTCCTAACTTCTGACTCCTAACTCTACAAAAGGAGAATCACTATGTCCAAAATCATCAGTCTATTCATCACCCTTATACTCCTCTTCGAGTCAGTACCTCTTTTCTCTCAGCAGGTACTCACCGTTGACGCTTCTGAGAAACTCGGCGAAAGCACCACAAGAGCTACAGGCTTTCTCTACGGTCTTGCAGAGAGTGAAGTGCCCTCATCGGCTATAACCAACGCTCTTAAGATTTCATCGGTGTCACAGAAAGTCCCTGACGGACTTCAGCACCCAACAGGCGATATCGACCACATCAAAGGTCAGCTTGATAATTGCGACTATATCGTGGCTTATCTTCAGGACAGCTTCGACACCTGGTACTATTGCCATAAAGAAATTCTCGATATGAGAGCAAACGGCACCTATGACTGGAAAGAATTCCTCTATGAAAGATATCTTCCCATAGTTGAAGAAAAGGTCAAGCACCTTGAAGCTCAGGACTACAGTGACCGCCTCGTTTACTGCATTTTCAACGAATGTGACAACGCTATATGGTTCGGCAATTATGTAGACGGAAACTGTCTTTATGACAACATCGGCAGACAGAACTTCTATGAGGCCTGGGAAATTACATATGATTTCATCAAGTCAATGGCTCCTGATGCTAAAATCGGCGGACCTGGTTTCTACGACTATGAAACAACAAAAATTGAAGGCTTCCTTGACTATACTTCAAAGAATGACTGCGTACCCCAGATTATGATATGGCACGAGCTTGCATATTGGTCAATCCCCGACTGGCATCTTCATTATGAAGACTACCGCAGACTCGAAGATAAATACGGCATAGACGACCTTAATATCATCGTTACTGAATACGGTGAAATGGAAGAATGCGGCAACCCATCAGATATGATTCACTATATCATCGCTATGGAAAAAACAGGCATCTGGGGCAATATGGCTTATTGGAGGCTCAGCAATAACCCCAACGATACTGCATCTGACGACAACTCCCCTAACTCAAACTGGTGGCTTTACAGAAAATATTCCGAGATGAAAGGTCAGCAGAAGCTTCAGGTAACAAGCAAATCACAAAGCAAATA
>JAZQZO010000181.1:0-3371 GCA_045634065.1 Acutalibacteraceae bacterium | reverse complement strand
CATCAACCCCGACGAATGTGTTGCTATGGGTGCTGCTCTTCAGGCAGGTGTACTCGGCGGCGACGTTAAGGGTCTTCTCCTTCTCGACGTAACACCCCTTTCACTCGGTATCGAAACAATGGGCGGTATCAACACAAAGGTTATCGAAAGAAATACAACAATCCCCACAAAGAAGAGCCAGATTTTCTCAACTGCAGTTGACAATCAGCCTTCAGTAGAAGTACACGTACTTCAGGGTGAAAGAGAATTCGCAAAAGACAACAAGACTCTCGGTGTATTCAGCCTTGACGGCATTATGCCTGCTCGTCGCGGTGTACCTCAGATCGAAGTTACATTTGACATCGACGCTAACGGTATCGTACACGTTTCTGCTAAGGATCTTGGTACAGGTAAAGAGCAGTCAATTTCAATCACATCTTCAACAAATATGTCAAAAGAGGATATCGAAAAGGCTGTAAGAGAAGCTCAACAGTTCGCTCAGGAAGACAAGAAGCGCAGAGAAGACGTTGACACAAGAAACGAAGCTGATCAGATGGTTTACCAGTGCGAAAAGATTCTCTCAGAAGAGGGTGCACAGAACCTTCCCGAAGAAGATAAGGCTGAAATCCAGTCAAAGATCGATGCTCTCAAGAACGCTCTCAGCGGTGAAGACATCAACCTCATCAAGAATGAAAAAGAAGCTCTCACACAGGCATTCTACAAAGTCAGTGAAAAGCTCTATCAGCAGGCTCAGGCAGCAGGTCAGGCAGGCGGTTTCAACCCCGAAGACTTCGCAGGCGCTCAGGGCGGTTACGCTGATCCTAATGCAGGTGCAGACGGCTATGCAGATGCAGGCTACACAGATGCAAACTTCACAGATGCTAACTAATTGACTTTTCGGAGCTGTCCGATTTCGGATAGCTCCTGATTGTGCTTTGAGAGGAAAATTATAAATGGCAGAAAATAAACGCGACTATTACGAAGTCCTCGGTGTCAGCAAAGGCGCTTCGGACGATGAAATAAAAAAGGCCTACCGTAAAATGGCGAAGCAGTACCACCCTGACTTAAACCCGGGCGATGCGACTGCTGAAGCTAAGTTCAAAGAGGCAAACGAGGCTTATGAGGTACTCTCGGACTCTGATAAAAAGGCTCGCTATGATCAGTACGCTCACGCAGGTGTTGGCAGTAACTTTGGTGCAGGTGGTTTTGGCGGAGGCTTTGGTGGCTTCGGAGATGCTTTTGACCTTGGTGATATCCTCGGTAGTATGTTCGGTGGTGGCTTCGGTGGCTTTGGCGGCGGAGGAAGACAGCAGAATCCAAATGCTCCGAGAAAGGGTGCAACACTTCAGACTACAGTTACAATCTCTTTTGAAGAGGCTGCAAAGGGCTGCAAGAAGACCGTCAACGTTGTAAGAGACGAAGTCTGCTCTGAGTGTGGTGGTAACGGTTGTGCTAAGGGCACTTCACCCGAAACCTGTAAAACCTGCGGCGGGAGAGGTCAGGTTCAGGTTCAGCAGAGAACACCTTTCGGTGTTATGAGCAGCACAAGACAGTGCACAGACTGTGGCGGTAAGGGTAAGACTATAAAAAATCCCTGCTCAAAATGCCGCGGCACAGGCTTTGAAAGAAAGAGACAGACAGCGGAGATAGAAATTCCTGCAGGTATTGACGACAGACAGACCCTCAACGTACGCGGTGGCGGCAACCCCGGTATCAACGGCGGCCCCAAGGGCGACCTGAGAGTAAACGTCAATGTAAGACCGCATCCTTTCTTTGAAAGAGACGGCTTCGATGTCTGGTGCGAAGTGAATGTCACTTACGCTCAGGCTTGTTTGGGCGATACCCTCTACATTCCCACTCTCGACGGCAAGGTTAAATATGAGCTTCCGGCAGGCACACAGCCCGGTGAAGTTTTCCGTTTCCGTGGCAGAGGTATTCAGCAGCTTCAGTCAAGAGGCAAGGGTGACCAGTTCGTGAAGATTATCGTTGAAGTACCAAAGAACCTTTCAAACAAACAGAAAGAGCTTCTTAAAGAGTTTGACGATACCCTCGAAAACAAGCCTAAAAATAACATACCCGACGGCAACATCGTGGGCGAGGAAAAGAAGAAGTCATTCTTCGATAAATTCAAATAATAGAATATCGGATAATTAAAAAAGGCAGTCGTTGAAAAAATATAACGACTGCTTTCGTTTTTCTCTTGTATATTTCGACAAAATGTGATAAAATATCACATAGCAAAATAAGGCGAAAAGAGGTGAGACTGTATGGTTGAGAATCCGAGACTTTATTATCTTCACGAAAAAGCATCGAAACTTCCGATGACTCCCGGAGTCTATATAATGAAAGACAAGTCAAACAAGATTATATATATCGGCAAAGCAAAGAAGCTGAAAAACAGAGTAGGACAGTACTTTGCATTTAAAAGCAGTCACACCCCGAAAGTGAAAAAAATGGTGGAGAGTGTCCACGATTTTGACTATATTCTCACAGACAGCGAGTTTGAAGCTCTTGTTTTAGAGTGCAGTCTCATCAAGCAGAATATGCCCAAATATAACATTCTGCTGAAAGACGACAAAGGTTACAGCTATATTAAAATTACACCCAATCCCTGGGGCAGTATCAAGGCTTGCTTCAGAAAAGATGACAAAGATGCCGAGTACCTTGGACCTTATATGGGAAATTACAGTGTGACAAACGTTGTCGACCAGGCAAGAGAGATTTTTCTTCTGCCAAGCTGTAATAAAAGCTTTCCTAAAAATATTAATCCTCACTCGAGACCGTGCCTTAACTATTTCATCAAGAAATGCTCGGCACCCTGTGCAGGCAAGATATCACAGAAAGACTATGAAGAAAATCTTCTTCAGGCTGTGGACTTCATCAAGGGTGGCAGTGCCGAAATGGTGAAAAGGCTTCAGGCTCAGATGGAAGATGCAGCAGAGAATATGGAATATGAAAAAGCTGCCAGGTACCGCGATAAGATTCGTGCCATAGAGAAAATCGGTGCAAGACAGAAAGTGGTCATTGAGGGCAGTATCAACGAAGATGTTTTCGCCATAGCTCAGCGTGGCAACAAGGCTTGCCTTGCAGTGCTGTCTTTCAGAGAGGGGCTTTTAGTTGCAACGGAGCATTTCATTATAGATTACTCGGAAAATTTAGCCGACACACGCTATGAGCTGATAACTTCATATTACTCTTCAGGCAGGCAGATTCCGCCACTCATTGTCGTTGACGGCGACGTGACAGATAAAGAACTCATTGAAGAGTACCTTTGCAAAAGAAGAGAAAAGAAAACTGTTATTCTCAGACCTCAGCGCGGTGAAAAAGTCAGGGTTATGGAAATGTGTCTGCAGAATGCGGCACAGAAATTAGGCGAGTACCTTGGCAAGGCA
>JAZQZO010000180.1:0-2722 GCA_045634065.1 Acutalibacteraceae bacterium | reverse complement strand
AGATCTTGAAAAAAGAGAACCCTGGTGGCATCCGGAATTTAACGTAAAAGTTATGATGAATCCACATCCTGTTCTCATCGCAACACTTTTTGAGCGTCTTCGTGCAGCATCAGAAGCAGGCAAAAGCTTTACTATGATACTTGGTAACCCCGAGCCTGATACTTATATTCCGCTTGCACAGCTTATCAACTACTTTGGTATAGACTGCCGCAAAGTTCACCTTGTAGCAGAGGATGAATGGGCAGATGAATCAGGCAACATTGCTCCTATTACATACGAAGCAGGTTTTGCACATTCAATGATTAAATATCTTTATTATCAGATTGATGAAAAACTCCGTATGCCTATGGAAAATGTTCACTTCCCAACAAATGCAAACATCAAGGATTATTCAAAAATCATTGATGATATAACAGAGGGTACAGGTGCTGATATTGCATCCACATCTCCCGGATGGGCAGGTCATATGGCTTTCGTTGATCCTATTCCTGAATTCATCGGCAGCGGTGATATTGAAGAATGGCTTAACCAGCCTGCACAGATTGTAAAACTTCACCCCATGACCATTATGCAAAACTCCTTGAACGGTACATTCGGTCAGTCGGGTGATATTGCAAACGTTCCGCCTTGCGCTGCAACCATCGGTCCACTCGATGTTATGCGTGCAAAAGAAAGAATTGAGGTTCATGCACTTGCAACATGCGGTACTTTCTCATCATGGCAGAGAATGACAAGCCGTCTTTGCACACACGGTCCTATCACTCCTTATCTCCCAAGCTCAATGCTCCAGACCAAGAAAACACAGGTTTATATAAGTGAAGAGCTTGCAGCACCATTCGAGTGTTGGGAAAAAGTAGGATATTAATATATCGTTTTTTTGATTATGACTGAAAGGGGTAAAACAAAGTGAAGGTTGCGTTTTACGAAAAGGAAATTACACCTCCGCTAGGTTCTTCGATTCCGGGCTACTTCAATTTAAGAAGGGCTTCAGATGTAAAAGACAGATTATATGCGAGAAGTGTAGTATTTCAAAGCGGCGACACCACAACAGCTATAGTAGCTATGGATACATGCGGTGTTAATGAAAATTTGCAGAAGAGAATTGCGGCAAGAGTAGAAAAATATACAGGAATTAAAGAAGAAAATTTAGTTGTAGCTGCTATTCATACTCATACCGGATTCCCATTTGTTACAGGTAATATAGAAGATGAGGATCCGTTGGTTCGTGAGGACCAGGAGGGTTACTTTGCAGTAGTGAGCAATTTAATTGCAGACTGCGTGATATTGGCGTATAAACGCCTTGAAGAGAGTACCCTTTCGTTTGGTAGCGGCGAAGTGCACGGAATTTCATTCTGCCGTGATTATTTCATGAAGAATGGTACACCGAGAACTAATCCGCCAAGATGCGATGAAAACATTGAAGGTCAGGTAACTGAGATTGACCCACAGCTTCCTGTACTTTTTGTTAAAGATGCAAACGGAAATCCTAAGGGTGCACTTATTTCTTTTGGTTGCCATCTCGATTGCGTTGATGGTACTGAGCTAAGTGGCGATTACGCTTCTATCTTATCAAAAGAACTTAAAAAAGTGTACGGCCAGGATTTTGTAACAGTATTTTTGATGTCTTGCAGCGGAAATGTAAATCACTTTGATGTTACAAGAAAATCCGACCCGGCAGACCATTATGTTATGATGGGAAAATACATAGCCGGTGAAGCTTTGAAGGTTATTGCAAGAGCGGAAGAAATCAAGGATGACACAGTGAAGGTAGCAGCAAAATGGCTGAAAATTCCCAGACGAGAAATTTCTCAGCAGATGGTCGATGAAGCTAAACATATCATAGCTACTGTAAAAATGGATACCAATGTAAAACTTGCAGCAGATGGCACAGCTAAGGATCAGTATGAACTTGCTATGGCGAAAAAACTTATTATGGTCTATGAGGGACCAGAGTTTTTTGATCTTTTAGTTCAGGCTATAAGGATTGGCGATTTTACCCTTTTCACAATGCCAGGTGAACCATATCTTCAGTTTGGTAAAATGATAAAGGAAAATGCTCCGACAGATAAGTGTATGGTAGGTGTTCTGTGTAACAGAGGCCCAGGATATATGCCAACGCGTGATATTTTCTATGAAGGAATTTATCCTGCAAGAATAGGCAGCAATCGCTTGCATTCTGAAGCAGGTTATATGATTTCGGATGAGCTTATAAAGATGGCGAAATCGATATTTTAAAGAAAAATAGTGATATGAAAAAATGCAGTTCATTTGTTTGAATTGCATTTTTTTTATTATAACAGATGCTTGACAAAATACCTTAAAAGTAATAATATAAAAAAGAGGTGAGGAAATGCTCAAGGTTTTTTTCTGCGATATATCAAAATTTTCAGAAGAAGATTTTATAAGATTATACAGCTCAATAAGTAAAAACAGGCAAAAAAAAGCTGACAGATTGAAAAATGACAACGCAAAAAAATTATCTGTTGCGGCAGGGGCACTTTGCAGAAAAGTAATTGCCGAGCATTTTAACCTAAAACCCTCTGATGTAAATATTAAGAACAAAAGGAACGGAAAACCCATTGCTGACGGTCTTGACATACATTTTAGCATAAGCCACTCAGCGCAGATGGCAGTTTGTGCAATTTCGGATGTGCCTGTAGGGGTTGACATTGAAAAAATAAGGTCCGCACCGTCATCTGTGGCAGAAAGATGCTTTACCGAG
>JAZQZO010000179.1:0-1864 GCA_045634065.1 Acutalibacteraceae bacterium | reverse complement strand
CGAAAATGAGAATTTTAGCCTTTCTCAAAACAGCTCTTGCAATGCAAAGACGCTGTCTCTGACCGCCTGAAACAGTGTTACCGCCCTGACCGAGTTCTGTATCGTAGCCTTTTTCAAAGTCGCTTATGAATTCGTGGGCTTGAGCAATTTTTGCAGCTTCGATAACTTCTTCGTCACTTGCGTTGATATCTCCCCAACGGATGTTATCCATAACACTGCCTGAGAAAAGGGTGCTCTGCTGAAGAACGACAGAGATTTCACTTCTGAGATTTTTGAAGGTGTAGTCTTTTACATTTCTGCCGCCTACGAAAATCTCACCTTCACTTGCATCATAGAGACGGGGAATTAGCTGAATAAGGGTAGATTTGGATGAACCTGTACCACCGATAATGCCGATGGTTTCACCTGAAGAAATTGTAAGGTTGATATCTTCAAGAATGTTCTTTACAGCAGATTCGTCATACTTGAAAGAAACATTTCTGAATTCAATGCTGCCGTCTTTGAGTACTGCGTCAGGGTCGGCATTTTTATCGCTGACAGCAGGTTCCTGCTTGAAGATTTCACCTATTCTGCCTACTGAAGCCTTAGCCATAAACATACTAAGGAATACAAGAAGTACCATCATAAGAGCAGAGAGCACCTGTGAAATATATGAAATGAAAGTTGTCATTTCACCTGCAGTAAGACCGCTGTCACCCTGAATGATAAGATAACTGCCTCGCCACATAGTGAAAACCATACAGCCGTAAATAACAATCATAATCAGGGGTGAGAGATAGAGAGTAAGCTTCTGGGTTTTCATATTCATTTTCATAACTTCTCTGTTTATCTCATCGAACTTCTGCTTTTCGTGGTCTTCTCTTACAAAAGATTTTACAACTCTGATACCGTTGATGTTGCCTCTTAAAACACCGTTGAACTTGTCGGTGGTTTTGAGCATCTTTTTAAATAAGGGTACTGCAATAACGCCCATAACTGTAAGAATAATCACAATGGCAGGAAGAGCAATTGCAAAGGAAACTGAAAGCTCTTTGCTGATATTGAGTGCATAAACAAGGGCGGTTACAAGCATAAAGGGGCCTTTGAGGAAGATGACAATTGTGTTGCTGTAAACACTCTGAAGCATAGAAACGTCACTTGTCATACGGGTGATAAGTGAAGAAATTTTCAACTTGTCGATATTTTCAAATGACAAGTCCTGAATCTGATTGAAGAGTGCACCTCTGAGGTTTGCACCAAAGCCCATACTTGCAATGGCACTGCAACGTGATGCTATGTAGCCGACAACAAGAGTGCACATACAAAGACCGAGCATTTCAAGGAGCTTTATCACAATTTCCTTTTTAATGAGAGCGGGGTCAGTTGCGTCTGCACCGAGCTGATAGAGAATGTCTACAACTCTGCCCATTGCCTTGGGGATTTCAATTTCGATGATAACATCAAGAAAAATCATAACAGGACAGAGAAGGGTTAAAAATCGGTATCCTTTTGTGAAGGATAAAAATCTTTTTGCCAATTAGGTTTACCTCCTTAATTTATACAAATTAAAAGTCCTGCTGCTCTTGAAACGGCAGGACTAAAGATTTTTTACATCGGGATGAAGGCTCTTGCAAATCCGAAATATACTATAAGCGAAATTGCATCTACAAGAGTTGTAATCAGAGGACCTGCCATAAGTGCAGGGTCAAGCTTCAGCAGCTTTGCGATAATCGGCAGGGTACAACCAATAGTTTTTGAAACTATAACCACAGCAATTACAGAAAGCGAGACAACAAGAATTACGCTGTTAGTTACATCGCTTCCGGTGGTAAATCGTACGACCAGCATTCTCAGAACATTGGCGACACCGAGGATAACGCCGACT
>JAZQZO010000178.1:0-14866 GCA_045634065.1 Acutalibacteraceae bacterium | reverse complement strand
GAACAGCTGGTGTGCATAATCGTCACCCTTGGCAGAGTGAGTGTGAGTACATTCCCAACCAAGTGTGTCTGTCTTGATTTTTGCAGTACGCTTCATACTGTATAAATCCCATGCAAAGGCACGTTGTTCTATATCGCTTATTCTGATTTTTACAGCCTTGTCGTCAAGCTTAAAGATCAAATCCTTATCACCGTTAAGGCTTGCACAAAGGAATCTAATTTTGTTATATTCGCCGTTCAAAGCAAACTTCTGGCCGTCAGACAGAACAGAATCGAAATCCCCCTTATTTATTGTAAAATCAACACCGCCGCTTGTTATTGTGTCGGGTATTATCTCAGCAGGAATTGAGTAGCCTTTACTGCTGATACCTTTGACATGTGATTTGTTTTCAGTTATTGCTTTTATGTTATAGGGGAGAATGACGGGGCTTTGCTTGATTTTTTCAGCACTGTAGCTTGATGCTTCAAGAGTCAGTGCAAAGCTTCTGACCTCATAAGGCTTCATATCGAAAACAAGACATTTATCAGTAACCGCCATTTCTGCAATATGCTCTTCGGAAGCATAAATTTCACGAGCAGATACTATACCGCTTCCGAGTGAAAGTCTGATACCTTCGTGAGAACGGTTGATACCCTCGTTTACTCTTACAACAATTTCGTTACTGTGTTCGGCTTTTTTAACAGCACGGATAATGATGCCTTCATCGGAAAGCTTTACAAAGCTGTATGTGCTGCCGAGAATACCGGGATGCTTATCTGTAACAAATGCAGACATAGGTGCATTGAATTCACGGGCAGAAGCCTGTAGTCTTGTAAAATCTGTACCCTTATATCCGCAGATAGCATATCCGTATCGGTTAAGACCTAAATCGAGCATACTCTGCATAGCCTGAGGTCGGGAATTGTTAAGGGGCGTATGCACTACGGTAAGTCTTAGTGTGTTATCATCAAATTTATCCCAACCGTATTTACAGTCGCTGATAACAGAAGCTCCGTACTCTTCACTCTTATCAGTTAAAGCAACCCATTTTTGTGCAGGCACCTCATAAATTTTCTCATTGGCATTTCCTCGTCTGATTGCACCAAGACCCAAGTCAAAGGTTGCCTCATTATTTGAACAGTTGAAGCTGAACACATTTTTACAAAGTGAACGCTGATTGTTCCATTCAAATTCGCATTGTACCTCAACAAGGTCAGAACCCGATGACAATGAAATATTATTTCTGAAAACAGAGTCATCGCATTTCTGAATTACCTGAATGGTACATCTTGCAGCACCTTTTTCAATGATTTTTCTTTCAACAAGCTCGGTGATTCTGTTGGGTTTTCGAATGGATTGTTTGTATTTAACCTCCCATGCGGGATAGAGCCAGCCACCCACATAGTTATCAAAAATACCGAGTGTAACGGGCTTTGCGAGCAGCTCCTTATTAAGCATTTTATCAAAAATTGAGCCGATATCACCATTATCGTTAAGCGTTACTGTATAGCGTTCATTTTCAAGAGTGTTTTCTGTTACTCTGACTTTCGCTTCAAGTGTGTTTGGCTTGTTACTGCTGATTGCGTCAAACACCGAATAAGAATAGGGGGGCATACTGACAACCATTGCAATTGTTGTAGTGTTTTTGTCACGGCATATAATCTGTGAGGGTATTTCAGCTCCCTTTGAGTCGTAAACTGCTATATTTTCAAAAGCTCCTTCAACAATTGCATTGACACATCCTGTTCTTTCAGTTTCCATAGGATTATTTACGATAAGAGGAATACCCTTGCAGAAGGAGGTGTCAAGCATCGTAGCAACAGCAGAAATACTGCTTTCATATTCGTGAGCTAACTGATTGAGAGAAAGTCCGTAATCATTCCAGGAACGCAGATAAACCTGCTGAAGTGAGGTGCCGGGCAGGTCGTCGTGGAACTGGTGGTTAATGATTCTTTTCCATGAGGTGTTAAGCTGCTTTTGGGGGTATTCTGCCACACCGAGCCAGGAGGCGGTTACTGCGGCTCTTTCTGCCATATCAGCAAGCTCCTCACCACGCTTATTCCAACGCTTGCTCACAGCTCTTGCAGTAAATCCGGCTGTGCCGTGGTCTGTTAAAAGAAGCTCGTTGTTCCAGCTTGGCATTTTGTCACGGTCTGACTCACTCATTTCAGTCATAATCTGTTTGAATACCTTATCAGAAGCAGAAGAATGAACCTTAATATCGGAAGTGTCGTTCTTTTTCATATTTCTGCACATGCTTCTTACTGACGGAGGAATAGGTCCGCCGCCTCTGTCTCCGACACCGTGGAAAATTTCTGTCATATTAAGGCCGTGCTTTTCGTTTTCAGCAAGCTTTTCCTTAATTGCTTTGCTTTTTCTGAGGTTGCCGAGCACAGCCACATAGTTGTGCATTTTTATGCTTGCAATAATATATTTTCCGTCAGGACCGTACCATTTTCCAAGATCAAAGGGTTGACCGTAAGCACTTCCCCAGCTTAATTTCTGTGTAGTAAAACCATACAGATTTGAGTGTCTTGCTATTGACGGCAAAGCATAACCGAAGCCGAAGCAGTCAGGCAGGAAAACGTCACGGCTACGCTGACCGAATTTTTCATAAAAATAATTGTTACCTATAAGAAAGTTCCTGAAGAGTGCTTCAGGTGAAGGAACATTTACATCACCGTTTTCCCATCCTGCACCGCAAGGGTTCCAATTACCCTTTGCTACATATTCCTTAAGCTTTTCGAACTGTTCGGGATAATACTCCTCCATAAGCTCATATCTGTAGGCACCTTCAAAATTAAAAACATACTGAGGATGTCTTTTGAAAAGCTCGAAATTCCAACGGAGCGTGTGTGGGATATATTTGCTTACTGTGGTTTCAAAATCCCAATTCCACACAGTATCAAGATGAGCAGTTGCTATGGTATGAACATGCTTTGTCTTATTCATAAGCTTACTCCGAAGCAGAAATCACTATCTGCTTTTGTCCTTTCTGTCAAATATTTTATAATTTTTATTTTATCATAACCGTTATAAAAAAGCACTATTTTTCACAAAAATTCTTACAAGATAAAATTATTTTGTTGAAAATCCACATTTTATATGCTATTATGAAGGTGAAATCAATAGGAGGTAATATTTTATGATGCATACGATAAAAGAATTACTTTGTAAATCCTATCCTGATGCTACGAAGGATATAGGTCCGTATTCAAATAAGGAACGTAACTTTTATCTTGCCGGTATGTTCGGACAGAATATCATTTATGCTGTTGTAGGCTCTGTGCTTCAGGTGTTTTACACAGATATACTGATAATTCCCACCATAGCTGTCAGTATGATAATGGGTGTTTCCAGAGTATGGGACGGCATAAATGATATTATCATGGGAACTGTCGTAGATAAAACCCACACCCGTTGGGGCAAATGCAGACCCTATCTTAAATTTGTTCCTCTGCCTATTGCAATAACAACAATTCTTATGTTCCTGCCGATAACAGGACTTTCAAACGGAGTGAAAATTACATATGTTATAATAAGCTTCCTTTTATGGGAAACTCTTTACACTCTCGGTGATATTCCTCTCTGGGGCGTTACTTCGCTTATGACTCCCGATGAAGAAAAGCGTGCAAAGCTTATTTCTGCCGCAAGAACTATTTCCAGCCTCGGCAGCATTATAGTTGTTGCCTTCTATCCTATAAAGGATGCATTAGGAGCAATAGATCTCGGTTGGTTTGAAAATACAGGTAAGGCAAATTCAGATCTTGCATATTTCTCTGAGCCCCAGGGATACCTTCTTGCAGTTGCGGCTATAGCTGTTTTCGGCGGTATACTTTTCAGACTTCCCTTCCCGTTCATACGTGAAAGAATAGCTCAGGCACCAAAAGAAAAGGATACAGGACTTAAAGAAAATCTCAAGCTTATGTGGGAAAACAAGCTATTTGTCAGAGCTCTTGCTTCAAACATTCTCGGTTGCACAAAAACTATTCTGCTTACAGCCGGTATTTACTTCTGCAAATGGGTTCTCGGTAACGGCGGCAACGAAACTGTCTGGCTTATCAAGCTTGGCGGTCCCTTCCTCATCGGTATGATTATATCTATGAACGTAAGCACTGCATTTGCAAAAAGGTTCGGCAAGAAGAAGGTTTACATTGTTTCTTCGTATCTCAATGCAATTCCCTATCTGCTGATTTTCTTTATAGGCTACGAGCATATTCTGCTTATGGCTATTCTGCTGTTTTTTGGCGGATTCCTTACAGGCTTCACAACCGTTTACAATACAACAATGATTGCGGACAGTGTTGACTATATGGAACATAAAACAGGCAAGCGAAATGATGGCGTCTTCTTTTCAGGTCTCAATTTCACTGCAAAGCTTACCGCCGCAATTACTGCAGTAATTACAAACCTTATTTTCTCAGCTGTTAATTACACCGATACAATCAATACACTGGTTGAGGAAATTGCTGATGCTTCTGCTAAAGGACTTGATTACACTCTCGATTTTGCATCTGCATATCCTGAAATCACATCAGCAATGCTTGTTCTCATTACATTTGTCCCCGCAATAGGCTGTGTGCTTCAGGCACTTCCCATTCACGGATACTCACTTAATGAAGAGCAGCACGAAAAAATTCTTGAAGAGCTTGAAGAAATGAGAGCGGGTTACGAGAAGTAATATAGGTAAACATTCAATATAAAAATTCCGTCGGTTTATGCACATTATATTAGATAAGACAGCAGCTTCAAAGCTTTACAAAACTTTACAAAACTTTACAAAACAAAAACATTGTATGGAAAATAAGGTGCAAAAATGGCCGTTTTTGTATGTATTTACACGGAAAAACACACTAAAATATATATCCTAAAATTGGGTAACAACCCCATGGTTGGTGCTACTGTTGCTTGTGCTGTTGCTGTTGAAGAAGCAAGCAAATAATTAGATAAATAAAGGGTTTTCAGCCTTTTTGCACTCTCGTTCCTTAATCGGAATAAGAGTGCTTTTTTGATGTTTTATTGCCGAATTAGCATCAAACTTTACAGCAGCTCGTGGGGATGTGACAAACCTATGGTTTTTAATGGTTTGTGAGCGTCGAATTGCTAATTTCAACAAATGCGATAGAGACTATTCAGTATTATTGCCGATTGATTTTATTGCGTTAAAGGAGTATTATATTAAAGTAAATTACGATTCATAACAGGAGGAGATTCTTTATGAAAACACTCAAAAAATCACTTTCAGCATTTTTAGTTGTGATTGTCCTGCTCACATCTGCACCTCTTGTGGGCTTTATTGGTCTTGATATCAGTCTGCCTGAGTTTAAGGCTGAGGCTGCATCTGTCAGTGGTGGCTATCTTACAAGCGGCTATTGTGGGGATCCTGCCGAGGGCGATACTAAGAACATTTATTGGGAACTCAGTGATGACGGTGTGCTTACTATTACCGGTACAGGAAAGATTGCACCTGAGGCTTTTAATTATGATCTTCGTATTAAAGAGGTTATTATCAGTGACGGTATAACAAATGTATCTAAACGTTGTTTTGGTCAATGTACCAATCTTTCAAAGGTTACACTAGGTGACAGCGTTGTTACAATTGAAGAGTATGCGTTCTATTATTGTATCAATATTAGTAGCATCATTTTACCGGATTCGGTAATTAAAATTGATGATAGTGCATTTATTGAATGCTTTGCTTTGGAAGAAATTATATTTTCTAAAAACTTAAAGTCGATTGAGTCCTCAGCATTTGGAAGCTGTTACAGCCTTAAAAATGTTGTTTTCCCTGAAAACTTGGAAACCATCGGTTTATTTGCTTTCAATAATTGCACATCACTCAAGGAAATTTATATCGGTCCTAATATAGTTTTACTTGGTAAAAATAATGTGAGCACAAATTCTTTTATATTTAACGGTTGCAGCTCACTTGAAAAAATAACGGTTTCAAATGAAAATGAAGAGTATTCTTCGTTAAATGGTGTTTTGTACAATAAAGAAAAAACAAAATTGATTTTTGCACCACCGGCAATGAGTGGTACATTGTTTATGCCAAAAACAGTTACCGATTTTATTTACTATTCTGTTGGTTCCTGCACAGAAATAACAGATATATGTGTTGAAGAGGGAAATTCAACTTTTAGCTCAATTGACGGTGTTTTATATTCAGCCGATAAGAAAACTTTAATCAGATGTCCTGAAGGCAAAGAGGGCAAGGTGGTTGTTTCGGAAGGTGTTGAAATAATAGCGGAATCGGCCTTTATAGAATGCAGAAAAATAACAGAAGTGGTTTTCCCAGAAACATTGAAGATTATTGATTATGATAGTTTCAGACTCTGTACATCCATTGAATCTGTAAGACTTCCGGATTCTGTAGAGGTGGTGAAAAGTTTCGATGATTGTTACAGTTTAAGCGAAATATATTTTGGAGCAAATGTTAACACCATAAGCGGTTTTTCAAATACTCGTATTAAAGAGTTTGTTATCTCCGAAAATAATGAAACATTCTCTACATATTTCGGAGTGTTGTATAATAAGGCTCAGACAGAGATAGTTGAAGTACCGCCTATGATAGAAGGTGAAGTAAGGATACCTGCCACATTAGAAGAGTTAGGGTGGGCTACTTTTACCATGTGTGAGTTTATAACGTCCTTTAAGATCGAAGACGGTTCTGATTTTTTCAAAACGGTAGATGGAATTATTTATGATGCAGATATGAGAACATTGGTGCTGTGCCCCAGAGGAAAAACAGGCAAAGTTATTGTGCCAGACGGTGTAATTGAGCTTGCTTTTGATTCTTTCGACGAATGCAGAAGAATTACAGAGATAAGATTGCCGGATTCTATTGAAAAAATTGGTTTTGCATTTTGGGGGTGTAGTGGATTAAAATCACTAAATATTCCGAATTCTATAACCAAACTTGATGATACTGCTGTTTTTCAGGGTACAGGATTTGAAGAGTTTACTGTTGGAAAAAACATACAGTCTTTTGGTCCTGTTGATTTGTATTGCATTAAGACTTTTACCGTTGAAAACCGTTACTGCGAGTATAACCATAATTTTGCTCCAACATTCGCTTCAGACTGTACTATCCGTGCTTACTGCGGCTCTCCTATGCACGATTTAGCCATTAAGCAGCTTCTTGATTTCGAATCTCTTGGCCATACCTATCTTGACTGGTACGTATATCAGCCTGCCACCTTTGAGGCAGTTGGTTCAAAGAGAAGAGACTGTGTATACTGTGGCGGTTATGAAGAAATTATTATTCCAAAACTCGAAAAAGATGTATATACAGCTACATTCGTAGCAGGCGGTGAAGTTGTTGCAACTGTCGACTTCCCCAGGGGTGCAACATCTATCGAAGAGCCGAAGGTTCCTGCAAAAGATAGGTATATTGGCGAGTGGGAGGATTACACTCTTATTAACAATGATATGACCATCAATGCAGTTTACACTCTTATCAAGAGCGAAGACGCATCTGAAATCAAAACAGAGTCCGAGGCTATACATTATGAAGGCAAAGATGATATCCTTTTCAAACTCAGTTCTAAGGCTGATGCTCTTGTTGTAAAATCAACTGTGTCTAAGTCGGTACCGCTTGACATTGTCCTTGTGGTAGACCAATCCGGTTCAATGGATGAAACTCTTGGCGGTAAAACAAAGAAAGTTGATGCACTCAAAGAAACTGCTAAAGATTTCGTTAATACCGTGTTTGAAAACGCTAAAATCACAGATTCTGATCATAGAATTTCTCTTGTAGGTTTTGGTCTTTCAGGTACATATCAGGGCTTCGAAAAGAATGAAAATACTGAGCTTCTCACATCTGCTAACGGTATAGTAAAATTTGATAATATTAAAGATGCAGACTACGCATCATCTCTTCTCAGTGTAAATGTTGAAGGCAATGTAAATAATGAACTTATAGCTGCAATCAATGCTATAGAGGCAAGGGGTGCGACTGCAGCCGATCTTGGTCTTGAGATGGCTAAAGGTGTATTTGCAAACACCGATTCAACAGGCAGGCAGAGAGTAGTTGTATTTATGACAGACGGTGAACCTACCTACAGTAGCGGTTTCCAAAGTTCGGTGGCAAACTCCGCCATCTATAATGCATCACTTCTTAAAAATGCTTACGATGCTTCAATTTACTCAGTTGGTGTATTCTCAGCAACAGTTAGTACAAATCAGAATGTCAATAAATTTATGAATGCAGTTTCATCTGGTTATCCTGATGCGGTATCGATGAAGAATCTTGGCAAAGGTGTTGACGGTCAGTATTATCTTACGGTTAATAATACCGATTCACTCACATCAGTTTTTAAGTCGATTTCAACAGAGTCACTTTCTCACACAGCTCCTTTTGATAATCTTACAATAATAAAAACCCTTGCAGAGTATGTCACGTTGACATCTAAGCAGGAAGATGAGCTTAGAGTTGACCTTATAAGAAAGTATGGCATAACAAATGATGATATTATCATCACAAGAAACTCAGACGGTACTACAACTATTAAGATAAATGGTCTTACACCCTACGAGATAACTGACAAAGACGGAAAAGTTTCTTATGAGGTTACAATCGAGTTCTTTGCTTCACTTAATGAAAAAGCTTCAGCAGCGGGTGAGTACTTCGTTGACACAGAAGACAGCGGTGTAATGCTTGGTGAGGATGCTAAGGGTTATGAAGTTACATTTGATACTTCTGAAATTAAGCTTGAATCAGAGAAAACAAGAGTAATCTTTACTATTAATGGTGAAGTATATGAGATATCTGAGAATGTCAACTACGGATATGCTGTAGTACCTGAATTTGAAGTTTCAGAGGGATGGAGTTTCAGCGGTTGGAATGTAAATAGCCAGATGGCAACTAACGGTATTGTATTTGATGCAACTCTTACAAAAGCAAACAGAACAATAATATGGCATACAGCTGACGGGGATATCATTCAGAGTTACACCAAAGGCGATATCATCACAGCTCCTACGGTTGGTCTGACGAAAAATGAAGAAATATTCCTCAGCTGGAATAAGAGTATTCCTACTACCATGCCGGATGAAAACCTGGAATTTACAGCGGTATACGGCAAACATATGCATCAGTATGCTTCAGAAATTACAAAGAAAATGACTTGTGTGGCTGATGGTATAAGAACATTTACTTGTGCTTGCGGTGATACTTACGATGAAGTTATCACAGCTATCGGTCATAACTATGAAGCTATTACACCTTCGCTTGAGAAGGAAGATGGCAAGTGTACTTTCTGTTGTACTAACTGTGGTGATAAATATGAATATGCACTTAATTTCGCAATTGTTGAAATTTCAGGTAAAAGTGATAGAGTACTTTATGAATTCAATTTAACTGATGGTGAACTTGATACCGATATTCAGCCTGAAGGGGAGATTCAGATAAGAATACCTTTATCTGAAGTGCACGGCAATATTAATAAAGCTAATGTATACAGATATAATGACGATGGTACTAAAACACAAGTGCCTGCGGTAATTGAAAACGATTTCCTTGTTATAACCTGTGAACATTTTACTCCTTATGAAGTTGTTTTTGTTCAGCCTTGTGAAAAGCATATTCAAGGCGAGTGGGTTGTAGTGAAAAATGCAACTTGTACTGAGGTTGGTAATCGTTATGCTAAATGTACGGTTTGTGCTACAACAATAATAACAGAAACAATTCCAAAGCTTGACCATACTTATGAAACAGAAGAAATTAAAGCAACATGCACAGCTAAGGGTTATACAATATATACTTGCTTAGTTTGCCGTGATAACTACAAAGGTGATGAAAAAGCTGCTCTCGGACACAATATGGATGCTTATGTGGTAACCAAACAGCCGACTTGTACAGATAAGGGTACTGAGATGGCAACTTGCTCAAGATGTACTCATACTGAAACAAAGTCAGTTGATGCAAAAGGTCATAACTATAAAAATAATATTTGTACAAATTGCGGTGAGAGCAAAGCAGAAAACTGCAAGCATATGTGCCACAAAAAAGGCTTTATGGGCTTCCTTTGGAAGATAGTTAGTTTCTTCTGGAAACTATTTAAGATGAATCCTGTTTGTGAATGCGGAGTAAAACACTATTAATAACGAAACTCACCTCGACATCGGGGTGAGTTTTTGCATAGCGAAACTTTACAAAACTTTACAAGAAAACCAGCACACCTTTAAAATCGCATCTAAAAACGCCAATTTTACACTCTTTTGCCCATAAAAAGACACTAAAATACATACTGAAAAAGTGGGTAACAACCCCATGGTTGGTGCTACTGTTGCTTGTGCTGTTGCTGTTGAAGAAGCAATCAAATAAGCCACTTTTGAGCATTTGCTTAAAATTTAATCATTGATAAACAATTGGACACATCATTTGACGGTTTTAAGTTATGATGGGTCCAATGTTTTTTTGCAAATAATATCAAGTTGGGGTCAAGTTTTTATGAAGAAATTATCAATGATTAAATAATTGTATTGATCTATTAAAGAAAAATTGAAACTCATCGTATTCTAAAAAATATTCTGGTAATATCAATTTGTTCGCCTCAGTATCGCGGTGGATTTTGTACACTTCTGATAAAGGCCTATGTTCACATTCGCTAAAATATAATATCATTATTCGGCACATTGTCAATTGATTTTAACGAGTTAAAGGGTTATAATAAAATTAAATAGTCAATAAGGGGTTGACAAATAATATGAAAATCGAGATAATTCTTACAGACAGACAGACAGACAGACAGACAGACAGACAGACAGACAGACAGACAGACAGACAGACAGACAGACAGACAGACAGACAGATAAATTATATTATTTAAGAGATTAAAAACCTACAGATGCAGATTGTTAGATCGGTATCTGTAGGTTTTGTTGTTTGAAAAAATTATTGCCCGTTTGGGGTGTTTATATATATTAATTTTTTAAGGAGGTTTTCATATGAAAACATTAAAAAAATCGTTATCAGTATTTTTGATAATACTGATGTGTCTTACCTCGATGCCGTTGCAGGCTTTTGTAGGTGTTGATTTTGACTGGTTGTTTTTTGAGGCTGCAGCACAAAATGACGATGCAACAGAATCTGTTATCGATCAAGTAAATGATGAGGACTTTTTATTTGAATCGATAGCTAAAATGAAAAATGATGCAAAAGAAACTATAGAAGCATTTAATTCAACTTTTGCCAAAAAAGAGCAGCAGTCTTTTTGGTCAATGTTTTCTTTAAGAAATGCTGTTGAACCCGAAACAGAGGAAGTTACTATTGATTGGAATTATGATGAAGACACTAAAACACTGTTTGTAAATGGTAGTGGCGAAATGCCTAGCTATGAACCTGGTGAAGATTTTTTTGTAAATACACCTTGGTTTGAGTATGCTGCTGACATTGAAAAGATTGTTGTTAGTGAAGGTATTACAAAAATAGGGGATTTTGCATTTGCTCTTTGTACTAATGTCAAAGAGTTAGTTTTGCCTGAAAGTCTAACTTCGATAGGTACATATGCCTTTGCTTATTTAGTAAATCTCAAAGAGTTAACATTGCCTGAAAATTTGACTTCGATAGGTATGTATTCTTTTGGAATGTGCATTAATTTAACTGAAGTTAACTTTCCTTCATCTATTGTTTTCATTGGAGATGCAGCTTTTCTTTACTGTTGGTCGTTAGAAACATTGAATTTACCGGACAGCATACAGGAAATCGGTAGTATGGCATTTGCCTATGCGATGGAAATCAGAACTCTTAATATTCCTAAAAACATTCAACGTATAGGTGAGGGAGCCTTTGCTTATTTTATGAATTTAAGAGAAGTTACAATACCTGATGGAGTTCCACCGTTTAATTATAACCTATCGGAAGATTTGTATGCTTTTTCAATGGCGTTGGAAAGAATAGTAAATAATTCATCGGTGGCAGTTTTAGATCAGTTTTTCGAAGGTGCATTAAGCAACGTTGAAATGGCTGAAGTGTATGTACACTTGATGTCAAATATGCTGAAAATGGAGTTAGTTGAAGGGCTTGGTTCGGAGGAATTAGGCTTAGATTTAGGAATCACTTCCGAAAGTATTTTTGAGGAAAGCATAGAGTATGTAAACGAGAAATTTGATAAAAATTATAATCGTTCAGACTATGATTCTTTAGATGATTTTCTTGAACAATTCGGAGAAGAAATTCTGTTACATTATTATTCTTATTTCCCATATCCATCATACTATTCAATTTCTTGCCTTGAAAATTCAGCACAGCACAGATATTGCCAAGGTGAAAACGAATATGGTTTTAAGGTTAAACATAAAATAATCGGAGAAGACGATTATTGTGCTTGTTATCCTATGAGTGGAAATTTTGGTGAGAATATTACCTGGAGTATCAATCTTGATACAAAAACTTTAACCCTTGAGGGTGAAGGTGAACTTGAATATGAAGATGATATTGAAGCTTATTTTGTTTTTTATGACGAATGGATTGACCACATTGTAATCGGCGAAGGTATAACAGAGTTGCCGGTCGAACTTTTTTGGTGTATGCAAGTAGAAAGTCTGAACATACCGACAACTTTAGTTGATACTGGAGATGCAGGAGAAATATTTCAAGTCTTTTCAGAAATCAAAGCTTTTAATGTGACGGACGGAAATGCATTATATTATTCTGTTGATGGAGTGCTGTTTGCAAACTTTGAAGGTGAAACTCTTTTGTTAAATTACCCAAATGCAAAAATAGCAAATAGTTACAATGTGCCAGAAAATGTAACTTATATTTTAGATTATGCATTTTATAAAGCTGATATCAATGAAGTAACAATACCTGAAAATGTTGGATATTTAGGCGGAGCGGTTTTTGCTTACAGTAATATTGATAAAGTTACTTTTAACTCTAAAACTTGTGAAATTGATAAAGACGTTTTTGAAGGCTATAATGGTTTGATTTACTGTTATCCTGATTCGACTGTATTTGAGAAGTCTGCAGAATACGGCTACGCTGAACAGATAGTTGTGATTGGCGAAAAAGAAATTGTATCTATTGAAGCTGTTCCTGCAAAAACAGAATACAGTATGCTTGAAAAATTCTCATATTCTGATGTCAGTGTAAAAGTAAACTTTGCAGACGGAACAAGTGTCATCAGAGCAGCGGGTTATAAGGTAAACGGATTTGACAGCAAGACATTTGGTGATTGTGAAGTTACAATAACTTATGGAGGACATACTGCAACATATACTGTCACAGTTACATTTGGAGGCGAAGAAATTTCTTTCAATGAAATTTATACGGTTAACATAACTAACCCCGATGAAACACAGTATGTTAAGTTTATTCCGGAAGAAAACTGGAGTTATGAGTATCAGTCTGTTTCCGATGATTATGAAAGTTCTACAGAGGGATTCATTTACAATTCTGATATGGAGCTTATAGCTAGTGGTTCCTATAACGGAGATTATAACAACTTCAGTATTCAGTGTACCCTTGAAGCAGGTGAGACATATTATCTCGGAGTGAAATTCATAGGTTCTGATGCTATAGGTACAATTGATATTAGAATCAACTGTAATCACGACGGTGATTGGGAAATCATAAAACCTGCTGAATGTGAGGTTGACGGTGAGAAAACTTGTATTTGTTATCAGTGCGGAGAAAATGTAACCAAGAAAATCCCAATGTTGTATCACAATACCCAACTCATAGAAACTATCCCTTCTACTTGTACCGAAAAGGGCAAAACAACATATAAATGTACAAGATGTGATTATATGTACTATTATGATATTGCTCCTTCACATACAAATGAAGATGGTGATTATGTTTGTGATGTTTGCCATAAAACAATAATATATGATATTTATAAAGATGAGCCAATTTCCGTTGAAGTTGCTTATGAAGAAACGATAAGGGTTAAATTTACTCCTGCAAATAGTGGTGAATTTGGACTGCGTGCTTATAATGATGATAATACAGAGCGTTATATTAATGGTTATGTATATGACTCGAAAGGCAATTCACTGAACTACTCTAACAGTGCTTCCGGAGGTATAGTATGTTCGCTGAATGCAGGAGAAACATATACATATGTAATTACGAATTATAGCTCTTATGATACCAACAGCTTCAATCTTATACTTGAATGTGCACATAATGGTGAGTGGGAAGTTGTTACTGAACCAGGATGTGAAACAAAGGGATTAAAGAAGTGTGTATGCGTTTATTGCGGTGCAGAAGAAACGGAAGAGATTTGGTATTTAGGTCATGTTTATATCTATACCACAACAAAAGAACCCACCTGTAGAGAAGATGGTATACAAACTGTAACTTGTGGCAGATGTACCAGAATTAATTATGAAGAAACAATAAGCAAGCTCCTTCATATCGATGCTGACAATGATGATGGATGCGACAGATGCGATTATAAGTTTATACGTATTTATTTGGATGAAACTAAAACTGTTGAGATTCCTCAGGGTGAAACTGTATATCTTAAATTTATTCCTGAAGAATCTGGTAAGTATCAATTCTATTCAACAAATTCATCAAATGATACTTACGGTTATTTATATGATGCTGATATGAATCAGTTAGTAAGCGACGATGATACTGGAGATGGTAATAACTTCTTGATTGCTTACGAATTTGAAGCGGGTAAGGTATACTATTTAGGTGCACGTTTTTACGGCTCTTATAACTCTGGTTCATATGATATAGTTCTTGGATGTGACCATGACGGTGAATGGGAAATCGTTACTGAAGCAGGCTGTGAGACAGAAGGCTTGAAAAAACGCACCTGTATTTACTGCGGTGAAGAAGAGACAGAAGTGATTAATAGCTTGTGGCACTCTTGCGAGGTTATAAGTACGACATCTGCAACTTGTACAGAATATGGTGAAAATGTAT
>JAZQZO010000177.1:0-4026 GCA_045634065.1 Acutalibacteraceae bacterium | reverse complement strand
TATAGCAGAATACAGAGTTTTTCTGTAAATCAAAGAAAAGGAGAATACATTATGAAGAAAAAATTCAGTTCTGCAATAATTATTTTTTTGGCTGTTATGATGGTTTTTGTTTCTGCTTTCAGCAGCGCTGCGACAGATGATGGCAAAGACGAAAACACAGATGTAACTTCAGTGACAGAATCAGTCGAGAGTACCACTGAAAAAACTGACAGTGAAACCACCGAACCCTCGACCGAAGAAGAAACAACCGAAAGTGAAACAACTACCGAAGAAAATAAAAAATGCCCCGACGGTGAACATAAGTATGTTTTTAAAGCTGATAAGAAAGCAACTCTTACAGAAGACGGCTTAGAGTTTGAAATTTGCAATATATGTGGCGATATAAAGAACGAATCTGTTGTTCATCGCATTACAGATATTGTGCTGTCTTCAGGCGGTAAAGAGCTTGTAAACAATGAAATTGAATATGACGGCAGATATCATTATGTTTCTGTTAAAATGTACGATGCCGGCGGTAATGTGCATACTGAAAATTATTTCCTGGAAGTCAAAGGTACACAGGATGCAAAAGAAATAGGCACATACAAACTTACTGTAAGCTACAAAGATTACAATTATGATATTCCTGAGCAGGAAATTTCATATAGTATCGTTGCACCGAAGATTCCTCAGCCTACAGGCTTTATCGCTAAGTCAACTAAGACAGGTGTAAAGCCCACCTGGGAAAAAGTCAAGGATTCAGCAGGCTACGAAGTTTACAGAAAGCTATCAACCTCATCAAATTGGACTAAACTTGAAACTATCACTAAAACCGAATATCTTGATACAACTGCTCAGTACAATAAAGAATATAATTATATGGTAAAAGCATATAAGGTTGTTGATTATAAGAATTTTTACAGTGATGGCGGAGAGGACGTAACGGTAGTAACAAAATATGTTATCACTCCTGCAGCCCCGACTCTTGAGGTTATCAATGGTGGTGTGAAAGTCACCTGGACTAAAGTGGCAGGTGCCGGCAAATATGAAGTATACCGTTATGATTCAAATAGCGGTTCTTATGTTAAAATTGCAACGACTAAGTCAAATGTTGTAAGCTACTCTGATAAGAAAATAACTCTTGGAAAAAACTACTATTACAAGATTAAGGCTTATACAGGTACGAAAGCAAGTGCTTTTTCTGCTTATGCAAAAATTCAGGCTACTCTGACGGCTCCCGTTATCAAGAAAAATATTAATGCTACTTTAACTGCTTTTACTTTCAGTTGGAATAAAATAGATAAAGCTGACGGATATTTTATTTATAAGATTGACGGAAAAAACTACACAAAGGTAGCTGAAATCAAGGACAAGAATACAACTCAGTACACTTACAAATCTAAAAAACTGGTTAGACTTGTAGTTACTGCCTATTTCAAAAACTCATCTGGAAAGAAAATCCAATCATCTTACTCAAAAACTATTTTTGCCAAGGCTCTTGCTAAGCCTACTATAACTTTTGAAGTTTCGGCATACGGCAAGACAATTTATGTTAACTCAAGTGTAGATTCCAATTCTTACCAGATTTATTATAAAGAGGGCAAAAACGGATCGTGGAAGCTTCTCGAAAAAGGTAATCAGAGTTTCGGTACCCATAAAACTATTTCTGCAAAACACGATGTGACCCTCAACAAGAACTACTACTATAAAATCAGAGCTGTTGAAATTAAGGCTGACAACACAATTTATGGTGAATACTCTGCAGTCAAGCAACTCACCTTTGGTTATATTCCCGGTGTGACTGTAACATTGCCTAATAAAAACTATAACAGAGGTCAGGGCTTTACTGTTACTGTTAAAAATGCCGGCAAGAAAACAATATGTCTTTATGGACACGGTGAGATTTTTAATGCGAATCTTGCAGACAGTGGTAATATTTTCACTCTCAGCGGTGACACAAATATCTCTTCCGGTAAAACTGTGAAAATCGTCTATACTCCGAAGTGGGTTACTTCACCTGTAATTGATACAAAGATGCCTGCTTACGGTAAAAATAGCAAGATAGCTCTTTATTTCAGATGCGATGGCATAGAATATGTCTCTGTTTACAACGTGAAAACAGGCCAGGTTTATAAGAAATAACAATGTTTATAATTTATGTACCCTGCCGACTCGGCGGGGTACTGCTTTTATTTTGCTCTGATCCTGTCCGCGTGCATCGAATAATTAATATAAAACAGCTCGGTAAATCCGGGCTGTTTACATTTTTGCTCAGACGGAGAATTTTTCCCTGAGTTCTTCTATAACTCTTTTCTCGATTCGTGATACGTAGGAGCGAGAAATACCCAAAGATTTGGCTATTTCGTTTTGGGTCATTTCTTTTTTATTATACAGGCCATAGCGCAGAATGATTATCTGTTTGTCTCGCTCTGACTCCATAGCTTCAATATAATCGTACAGCTGACGGCTTTTGTTTTTCAGGTCGATGTCATCGCATATGGTGTCATCAACACTTATTATATCAATTAGAGTCAGAGGATTGCCATCGCTATCGGTATCTATAGGTTCACTCACTGATATGAGATTACTATCTTTTTTACGACCACGATAGTGCATAAGAATTTCATTTTCAATACATCTCGCGGCGTAAGTAGCCAGCCTTGCTCCTTTGTCAACGTCAAAACTGTCTATAGCCTTAATCAGCCCGATGGTACCGATAGATATAAGATCCTCTTGCTCGTCATAGTTTGAGTAGTACTTTTTGATGATGTGAGACACAAGCCTAAGGTTATGCTCGATGAGCTCGTTTCGTGTGTCAAGATCACCATTTTGCTTTATCTTTTGTAGTAACTCTCGCTCTCGCTGTGCCGATAATGGCTTCGGAAACGAGGTGAGATTTTTCAGGTGTAAGGCGAAGAAGGTTAGGTTTTGCAGGATTAGTTGGATTAGCTGAAACATTATATCACTCCTTGGATTAGTGGGGGATAGTAATGTATATTGTGTTGTGTACTTAAAATTGACATTTGATAATATTAGTGAGAAAAATAAAATTAATAAAAATATGTTTAGTATTGAAAAAATCAGACATTAAATGATCGGTTGTATAGCCACCAAATCTTTAATATTATTACTACTAAGTAAAATAAGGTCAGATGATAATCAATTATTACCTTCGAATAATATATGAAAGCTGGAGAATAATGAACATTATAGTTCATCTGCCAGAAATACTAGAAGGTATGGAGTTGCTTTCCGGAAGACTAAATGAAGCTCACTTAACAATGGTTGCAAACAACATCAATAAACTTAGTTGCTTATATGAGCAGAAAGTTGAGCTCTTCGAGTGTGTCAGTGACAAAATCAAAAGCATACAGTATAAGCAGTAATACATAAACTTACCCCGCAGGATAAATTAAAGTCCTGCGGGGGATTGTTATCGGTCATATAAATAGGTTGATTAATAAAAGGATAGTATTAAACTATAACTGCTACCGGGAAATCCTTTTCCTCGAAACCTAATGCATAAGCTATTCGAATGGGAATTTCGTAGTTATTAAGCGTTTCACCATTGTAAATTATTTCGTCTGAACCATACACAAAAACTGGAACATTTGCTGCTGAGTGGCTGCCACTAGTGTAATTATAAGAACCTTGGTTGTAGGTGATAGCACCCGTTTCGTGATCAGCTGTGATTACAACGAGAGTTTCACCATCTTTTTTAGCATACTCAAGAACAGTTTCAATTGTCTTGTCAAACGCATTGAGTGCTTCGGTCATCTTATCTGATGCGTTATTATGTGAATGATAATCTATGTGAGCAGCTTCAATCATAAGGAAGAACCCTTCGTCGGTATCATCAAGAATATCGATTGCTTTTATTATTTTCTAAGCTTGTTTAAACCTTTTTCATTAAATATTGTAATTGCTATTGATTTTTGAGGAGATTTGTAATAAAATAATAACGATTATATAATGGAATGTGTGTGCTTACAAGCTATTACTAAATAATTTTAGAAATATCATTTAAATAATAAGGAGTTAAAATAA
>JAZQZO010000176.1:0-21837 GCA_045634065.1 Acutalibacteraceae bacterium | reverse complement strand
ATTCGCATTAAGCATCAAATGTCTTTGAAAAGGTTGACAAAAAGCGACAGAATACTGTATATTAAAATAAATAAAAATCAGGAGGAAAAAAATATGATTCACCCCGTATTAGCGATGGCAATCGGTATCGTGATTATGATGCTGCTTATCATCTTCACTAAAATGCACGCATTCCCTTCACTTATTATCTCAGCTATTATTATTGCTGTGCTTGCTATGCCCTTCGGCCCTGAAGGTGCAGTAGTCGACACGCTTACAGGTTGTGTAAGTACGGTAACAAAGGGCTTCGGTAACACAATGGCATCAATCGGTGTGGTTATCGGCTTTGGCTGTATAATGGGTATATTCCTTGAAAAGAGTGGCGCAGCTAAGCGTATGGCTCTTACAATTCTCAAGCTCGTTGGCGTTAAGAACTGCGATGTTGTTCTCGGTCTTACTGGTTTTGTTGTTTCAATTCCCGTATTCTGCGATTCAGGCTTCGTTATTCTTTCATCACTTGCAAAAGAATTCTCACGTCTTACAAAGAGATCAATGGTTGGTCTTGGCGGTATCCTCGGTATGGGTCTTTATATTACTCACTTCCTTGTACCTCCTACACCCGGCCCTCTCGCTGTTATATCAACTTTTAATGAACATGGTACAGCAATTGATCTCGGTTTATACATCCTTGCAGGTATTGCTTTCTCAGTGCCCTTGTTCATTTTCTCAGTTTTCCTTTTCAGATACTTCGGCAAGAAGTACCCGAATCTTGTTGTACCCTATGAAATCGACAGAAGCAAGTACACTGAAGAACAGCTTAAGGTTCTCGACAGAATTCACGAAAAGCACGACAATAACGAACAGCTCACAACAAGCGACTTTGCTGACCTTTTAGCTTCAGAGAAGCTCCCAAGTGCATTCCTTTCATTTGCAACACTTCTTGTGCCTATCGCACTTATCTTTGCAAATACTCTTGTTGGCCAGATTGATTCTCTTGCAGGCACAACAGTTGCAAGCATTTTCACTTTCCTCGGTCAGCCTGTAATTGCTCTTTTCGTTTCACTTTGTATGGGTGCGTTCCTTCTTTGCCGTACATATGATAAGAAGACTTGTGTTGATATGATGCAGGAAGCTTGCCGTGATGCAGGTCCCATTGTATTCATCACAGCAGCAGGCGGTGCACTCGGTGCAGTTATCAATGCAACAGGCGCTGCAAGCATTATGGCTAATTGGATTGTTGAAGCAGGTGTACCTGCAATTCTTATTCCTATCATCATCGGTGTTATTATGAGATTCCCTCAGGGCTCCGGTACTACAGCTATGATCACAGGTTCAGCAATTATTGCTCCTATGCTTTCAACCCTTGGTGTAAATCCCTACCTTTGTGCTCTTGCACTTTGCCTTACAACAATGTGTCCCAGTTATCTCAATGACTCATACTTCCACGTTGTTACAAACTTCTCAGGTATGGACATTAAGACAAGCCTTAAGACCTGGTCAATCGGTTCAATTCTCATTCCCGTATTCGGCTCAGCGATTCTTATTGTTCTTTCGCTGTTCATCCACTAAGGTGAAAATTAAATTTCAGCACTCTGCATTTGCAGGGTGCTGTTGTTTATTGAAAAATCAGATTGTGGCGAGAATAGTGTCTACGTCTGAAATATCAGCTCCGTAAGTTTCTTTCAAGTACTTTATACCGTAGTTGTAATCCTCTTCTGTGAAAGAGTCAGTAGCATCTTTTGCTACAACAATATCGTAGCCGTATTGATAAGCATCAGCTGAGGTGTGGCGTACACACATATGAGCGTGCAGTCCTGTCATAATAACAGTGTTTACACCGAGCTCTTGTAAAAGAAGGTGAAGATCAGTCATAAAGAAACCGCTGTAACGGCGTTTTGGTACCACATAATCTTTGTCGCAAAGGTCAAGCTCTGGGATAACTTCAGCACCTTTTGTACCTGCGATAGCGTGGTCTCCCCAAAATTTAAGTTCGTGGTCAATGTCTTTGAGATGAGCGTCGTTGCAGAAGATAACTGGTACGCCTTTTTCACGGCATCCTGCAAGAAGCTCCTTTGTTTTTGGTACGATAGCGAGACCTCTGTCGCACTTGAGTGCACCGGTTACAAAATCGTTGAGCATATCAACAACTAAAACTGCATATTTCTTTTCCATTTGAAAAAACTTCTTTATGTATATTTATATGTATATACACATTATAGTAGGAAAAGTTTATTTGTCAATAAGTTTTTCTTGTTTTTGTGACTTTTTAATGATATAATTACCAAAGAGTAAAAATATGGAGAGGTTAGTATGAATGCTGAGCAGAGAAGAAATCTGATTATAGAAAAGCTGGAGAAAATATCAGCTCCTGTATGTGCAACAAGTCTTGCGGAAGAATTTGGCGTGACCAGACAGATTATTGTTGCTGATATAGCTTTGCTTCGTGCAGGCGGTTTTGCTATACGTTCAGAACATAAAGGTTATATTCTTGATAAGCCGGATACATCGCTTATGACTAAAAAAATCGCTGTCAAACACGGAAAAGACAGGGTAAAAGACGAGTTCTATGCTATAGTTGACAATGGTGGCAGGGTTCTTGATGTAACGGTGGAACATTCGGTATATGGGAAAATATCTGCAGAACTTAACATAGCATCGCGCTATGATGCAGATAAATTTGTGGAGAAGATAAATCTCACCGGGGCTAACCCGCTTTCTCTATTGACTCACGGTCTGCACATTCATACGGTGGCTGTGAATAACGAGGAATGTTTTCTGAGAATAAGAGATAAACTCACAGAGCTGGGGATTTTTATTGAGGCTATGTGATAAAAAATAAATTACGATATAATCACTTGCATAAAATGAATTGAAAAATTCGGTATAGGAGGATAACTATGACAAAGATAACATCTTTTTTTACAACACTGGCATTGATATTTACATATCTTTTCGGGTTCGGAGTGAGTACTGTAAGTGAGGGTTATGAACTTGCAGGGAATAAAAAGCTTCCTGCTACAGTTTCGATGTTTTCGGGTCAGGGGCTTTGCTATGACGAAGAATATTTTTACAGCTCGGGTTCACTTACATTTATGAATTTTACCGGTCTTGCAAAGTTCGATGAAAATATGAAGTGCATTAAAAAGAAAGCAAATGCTGTCCCGAAAGAGTTTTATGAGAAATACGGCAGTAATCACATCGGGGGCATTGACTGTGCAAACGGTTATATATACGCTCCTGTTGAGGGTGAAGTTGATGATGAGTATCTCTATAATTTTATACTTCTTTATGATTGCGAAACCCTCGAATACACAGGTACATATTACGATATGACAAGCGAATATCTTACAGACGGTATTCCCTGGTGTGCAATCGACAGAGAAAACGGTTATCTTTACACTTCAAAATTTGACGATGTAACAGAAATACTTCAGTATGACCTTGAAACAATGAGCTTTATAAAGGCAATACCCCTTAAAGAGAAGCTTGACAGACTTCAGGGCGGCTCTGTATATGAGGGAATTCTGTACCTTTCCTATGATGTCTCGAACAGCACGACGGAGCAGGTGCTTGCAGTTGATCTCACGGACGGATCTGTCAGCGTAGAGTTTACACGCTCTCTTCCTAACTACGACAATGAAGCAGAGGATATCTGTGTTTATCCGCTTGCAGACGGCACATTGTTCCACTTAGTTGATTACGATATGCTTATCAATACAAATATTAACCATTATAAAAAGGTTGCTTAATAACGGACGAAAAAATACAGCACTCTACAATAAGTAGGGTGCTGTTGTGCTGTGATTAATTATACAACCTAAAATGAGCTTATTCTTTACTTTAATAATTCATCAAAGCTTACATCAAAAACTTTACTGAAAGCAATTATTTCAATGTCAGTAACAAATCTTTTTCCGCATTCTATTCGTTGAATTGCGTTTTTGTCTATATCGATACCTACTAATTGCATTTTATCGGCTAATTTTCTTTGAGATATTTTCATATTTCCACGGAGTTTTGCAATATTTTTACCGCAAACATTGTTAAGACCGTCGTTTGTTTTATTTATAAACATAAAAATTTCCTCGCTTTGACATTTAGTGCTTGTCAATAAGAAAATTATATGTTATAATCCTCTTGAAAATGACATTTAGTGAATGTCAAAAAATAGGAGGATATAAAAATGAAAAGAAAAATCGTAGCAATTTTATTGGTGGTATGTAGTCTTTGTTTATTAGCAAGCTGTGGAAATGACAGCACCTCGGTATATGAGAATGTTGCTTTTGAAAAACTTAAGACATTTACCAAAGTTACAGGAATAGTATTAAATTCAACAGCTGAAAAGAACACTTATGAAACAATATTCAGTTATGTAACTTTTGAAGACGCAGATGAAAAAATCAATGATTACAAAACATATCTTCTTAAATCAGGCTTCACAATGACATCTGATTTAGATGATGAAGATATTGTTTTTGAATCAGATGAAAAAACAATTACAATTTCTTTCGAAGAGACTGATGCAGGTGCAAGTATTAACATTATGATGCCTTGTGATGAAGAAACAAATAAAATTCGATGTGAAGCAAAATATGAAGAGTTGCTCGCAGTTGCAGAAGAAGAAAAATGGAGTAAGGTTTATGATATCACATCAAAGTTTTCGAGTGACGAAATACAAAACTTCAAGGATGTAAAGGCATATAGAATATTTTCAGCTGCAATGGCTGCACACAAAAAAAGTGTTTTAGGTGTAGCAAAAAGCTTGTTTGAAGATTATCTTGAAGTTCAACCTGAAGATAAATTAGGTGCAAAAGCATACATCAAGGAATGTAATAAGAAGTTAAGTAAATACAACGGAACATATGCAGGAAAGGACTTTAGAGGTTTACTGAATTATTATATGTTTATTAAAGACGGAAGGGTTGCATTCGAAATTGATTCAGATGTTCCTAATGCTTATAAATTAGGAGAACCTGTATATTATTTTGATGAATTGAGGATAGAAGAAATTGCCGATAATGTGGAATCACTTTGGATTGTAGATTATTATTCTTATGACGATGAGATGACTTATAGACATGATTTAGTTCAGTTTAAAAATGATGGTTTTCTTGTGAATGATTTTAAATGGAATGCATTAAGTGGTGTAATCGATACTTCAGCTTATGCAGGTGAATATAAAAAGATTTCAAATGATACTCCCGATGCAAAAAACACAAGCTTTTAATGATAAAATTGAGTAATTACAAACAGACAGGTTGGTTAACCTGTCTGTTTTTTGCAAATAAAAAAGACTTGTCAAAAAACAAGTCTTTTTTTGGCACCCCCTGCGGGAATCGACTCTCGCGCTGCGACGCTCGGTCATTCGCGGCTCTGACAGTCCACCGGACTGTCATTCACTACCGCTCCTACTTCGATTCCCGGTTAATCCGATAAATAAAATAAGACTTACATATCAGTAAGTCTTATTGTTTTCTTGGCACCCCCTGCGGGAATCGAACCCACATCTAATCCTTAGGAGGGACTTATTCTATCCATTGAACTAAGGAGGCGTATTTGAAGTAATAAATAAAAGGGAATAGTGAATAGGTGTATATTTTACCACCCTTTAGGCTCAAAGTCAATATTCTGCGGCAGGGTACAAAAAGAAAATGAATGATTTATTTGACAATCGGTTAAAATTGTATTATTATATAGTTTAGTCTGGAATTTTATTATGATCAATTCATAATTCCTCATTCATAATTTTTGAAAGGTAGTGTTAAATATGAGTGAATGTTCAGGTAACTGTTCATCGTGTTCATCAGCTTCAGGTTGTAAAGATAAAGATATGCACCTTAAGCAGAATGAATACAGTAATATCAAAAAAATCTACGCTGTTGTCAGCGGCAAGGGTGGCGTTGGCAAGTCTTCTGTGACTTCTCTTCTTGCAACTGCTATGCAGCTTCGCGGCAAACAGACCGCAGTTCTCGATGCTGATGTAACAGGCCCATCAATTCCAAAGATGTTCGGAATTGACGGTCAGGTTGAAACAAATAATGTTGTAATGTTCCCAAGAGAATCAAGAGGCGGCACAAGAGTAATGTCTGTCAACCTTCTCCTTCCTTCTCAGGATGCTCCTGTTGTATGGCGCGGTCCTGTTATAAGCGGTGTAATTCAGCAGTTCTTCACAGATGTTGCCTGGGGCGATGTTGACTATATGTTTGTCGATATGCCTCCCGGTACAGGTGATGTGCCTCTCACAGTTTTCCAAAGTCTTAAGGTTGACGGTATTATCGTAGTTACCACACCTCAGGATCTTGTTGGTCTTATTGTAAGCAAGGCTATGAATATGGCAGAAATGATGAATATTCCTGTTGTAGGCCTTGTTGAAAATATGAGCTATTTTGTTTGTCCTAACTGCAGTGAAAAGCACAACATCTTCGGTGAAAGCAAAACAGAAGAGGTTGCAGCTAAGTTCGGTGTACCCGTTTTAGCAAAGCTTCCCATTGATACAAGAACCCCGGCGCTTGCAGATAAAGGTGCTATTGAGCTTGCAGATACAGATGCAATTCAGGCTGTAATCGACAAACTGCTCTCGTAATAGTTAGTTTACAAAGGAAAAATATCCCTGTATTACTTCATTAACATAAGTTTTACAGAGAAACACTTGATTTTTACAATTAAAATCTGTAATCTTTTAACTGTAAAAATTCCGCATAAATAAGGAGCAATAAAATGAAAAAAATACTGCGAAGAGTTTTAGCTTGTCTGCTTATCGTTCTCGTTGCGGGTATTGCAGCGGGGGTTCGTTATTTTACTTACGACCCTGATATGAAAGACGATGATGCATACGGCTATGTTACAGACAGCCAGGGTATGACTTATACTATGGTTGCAGATAAGCAAGGTACAACTTATGTTGTTGTTACTGACAGCGATGGTAACCGCTATGCTGCAGAATACGACGGTACAACAGTCGGAAGCACAGTTGGCGGCATCAACAGTGAGGTTGAACTGGAAGATGTGCCGACTAATTTCACAGGCAGCCACGTAGAAGTAAGTAATGATATCGATAAATTCCAGGGTGAAGTTGCAACCACACTGCCTACACTTCCTCAGAGCGACAATACCACAACTAATAGAGAAGAGCCCACTCAGAGCGGCAATAGTGATGTTCCTATAACAAAGCCTACAACTCCTAATAAGGAAGAGGGAAAGCTCAAGGCTTACAGAATAGACAAATATCAGCAGATTTTCAAAAGTGGTACATATCTTATGAAAATCACAACTAACGATGAGACTATGGGCGATACTCCTGTTACTATGGCTATCAAAAACGGTAATATGTATGTTGAAATGGCTATGGCAATGGAAGGCACTTCAATTAATTGCAGTATGCTTTATCTCAACAGCAAGGACACAATGTATCTTATTTTCAGAGATTGGAAGAAATATTGCAAAATGCCCGAGAGTATGATGGGCGAAGAAATGAATATGGACGAAATGATGAGCGATATGGGCAACGATGACATCGGTAAGATTACTGTTTCAGAAGTTGAAATCAACGGTGAAAAGCTCATTCTTGAAAGCTATATCAGCACTGTTGACGGCACAACTGTAAACTATTATTTCCAGGATGATGTTCTTGTGAGAAGAGATAATGTTTTCTCTGACGGTCACGTAGATTCAACATATTTTGCCTTAATTACTACAGATGTACCTGATTCATATTTTGAAATTCCTAAGGGATACGGTTATATCAACCTTTCTTTCTTGGAAGCATTGGCTTAAACATTGAATTCAGTAATTTATTGCCGGGATTTGGATAAAAAATCCCGGTGTATTTTTTTATCTTTTATTGACAAAAACTCTGAGTGAGGATATGATTTAAGCAGAAGATATCATAAACAAGAGGTGACAGAATGAAGCAATATAATGTTACGGGGATGACCTGTGCCGCTTGCAGTGCAAGAGTCGAAAAGGCAGTTTCAGACCTTTCGGGGGTTGACAGTTGTTCGGTGAATCTGCTGACAGGGTCAATGGCAGTTGAGGGCAGTGCTGATGATAAAACTGTAATCGACGCCGTTGTTAAAGCGGGATATAGTGCAACTGTAAAAGGTGAAAACAGCAAAGCTGAAACTAAAGGCGAAGAACTGAAAGATACGGAAACACCTGCGCTTGTAAAAAGGCTTGTTTCATCGTCGGTATTTCTCCTTGTGCTTATGTATTTTTCAATGGGCAATATGTTTGGGTTGCCTTTGCCGACGTTTTTTAAGGATAACTATATAGCTATAGCTGTTGTGCAGATGCTTCTTTGCATTTGCGTGATGTTGATAAATAAGAAATTCTTTATAAGCGGTGTCAAAGGCGCGATGAACAAAGCGTCTAATATGGATACTCTTGTGGCTATGGGTAGCGGAGCTTCGTTTTTGTGGAGCGTTTATGTGCTGTTTATGATGACAAAAGGTGACGGACATCACTTGCTTCACGAACTTTATTTCGAATCTGCTGCTATGATTCTCACTCTTATAACCGTTGGCAAAACATTAGAAGCAAAGAGCAAGGGCAGAACTACAGATGCTCTGAAATCTCTTATGAAACTCAGACCAAAAACAGCAAGGCTTCTTGTTGACGGCAAAGAAGTAACAGTGCAGGCTGATGAGGTAAAAAAAGGAGATATATTTCTTGTGTATCCGGGTGAGAGTATACCTGTGGATGCTCAGGTGCTCGAGGGTTTCAGTGCTGTTGATGAGTCAGCTCTCACAGGTGAGAGTATTCCTGTGGAAAAAGAAAAAGGTCATAAGGTATCAGCTTCAACGGTGAATCAGTCAGGTGTTCTCAGGTGTCAGGCAACGGCAGTAGGCGAGGACACAACAATATCTCAGATAATACAGATGGTCAGCGATGCAGCGGCAACTAAAGCACCTATTGCAAAAATTGCCGATAAAGTGTCAGGTATCTTTGTGCCGACGGTTATTATCATTGCGGTAATAACAGCTATTGTCTGGGCTGTGGCCGGTGAAACTGCAGGTTTCATCCTGGCAAGAGCGATTTCGGTTTTAGTTATAAGCTGTCCGTGTGCGTTGGGCCTTGCAACACCTGTTGCTATTATGGTATCAAGCGGTATGGGTGCCAAAAACGGCATTCTCTTTAAAACGGCAGAAGCAATTGAAAAAGCAGGCAAGATACAGATTGTGGCTTTAGATAAGACAGGTACCATTACCAAAGGTGAGCCTGAGGTGACGGATGTAATATGCGCTGACGGTACAGATGAAACAACTCTTCTTCAGTACGCCTGTTCGGTAGAAAAGACAAGTGAACACCCACTGGCTAAGGCTGTTATGAGATATGGCGAAAGTAAAGCGATAACTTTATTTGAAGCTGAGAACTTTATAGCTGTACCCGGTAAGGGTGTAGAAGCTGTTATAGATGGCGATAAGGTTTATGGTGGAAGTCTGAATTATATTGAAAGCATATGTGAAGTATCAGATGATATAAAAAAGCAGATAGCTGAATTTTCTCTTCAGGGGAAAACGCCTCTTGTTTTTGCGAGAGGGAACAAACTCACGGGTGTAATTTTTGCCGCTGATGTTATAAAAGACGACAGCGCAAAGGCTATAGCGCAGCTTAAAAATATGGGAATTCACGTTGTAATGCTCACAGGTGACAACGAAAGCACGGCGAAAGTTATAGGTCAGCAGGCAGGCGTTGATGAGGTTATTGCAGGGGTACTGCCTGACGGTAAAGAAAAGGTTATACGCTCATTGCAAAGAAAAGGTACGGTTGCTATGGTCGGTGACGGAATAAACGATGCTCCGGCGCTCACAAGAGCTGACGTTGGTATAGCAATAGGTGCAGGAACGGACATAGCTATAGATGCAGGTGATATAGTTTTGATGAAAAGCAGTCTGAGTCAGGTGGCATCTTTGGTAAGACTTGGCAGAAGCACACTTAAAACCATAAAGCAGAATCTTTTCTGGGCGTTCTTCTATAATGCATTGGGTATTCCTCTTGCCGCAGGCTTGTGGATTCCGATTTTCGGCTGGACTCTTAATCCTATGTTTGGTGCTGCCGCTATGAGCCTTTCGAGCTTCTGTGTTGTGACTAACGCATTAAGACTCAACTTAACAAAAATTGACTCACCGAAACACGACAGAAAAATCCGCAAGAAAATGAATAGGGCAGCGGTGAATGAAAATGAGGTTGCGGATGAAGGAGAAATGGTTATAAAGGTTGAGGGTATGATGTGTGAGCATTGCGAGAAGAGAGTAAAGGATTGTCTTGAAACTTTGGATGAAATAGATATCGCAATGAGTAACTACAGAGACGGTACGGTAAGACTGACTCTTAACCAAAGTATCGATCTGAAGAAAATAAAAAAAGCCGTAATTTCGGCAGGGTACAAAGTGAAATGAAGATAAGGAAGCAGGTTTAAAATGAACTTGCTTCTTTTTACTTTTTTCTTATTGACTTATAAGAACAATTAGTATTATAATGAAAAAGACAAAAAAGGAATTTTGTCAACAAAAAGGAGAGATAATATGAAAAGACTTTATTTGGACACCAAAGAAAAAATTTACCGTGCGACGTCGATTGTCTTTATTGTTCAGCTTTTTGGCGCTCTCGGTGCAGGATTTTTCTTTTTTCTGCAAAACATCTTTCAGACCTATCACATTTTAGGTTGGACAGGTGCAGAAAATGAGCCCACCTTATGGTTTATACTTTTCTGGGCGACAGACTTCTTCTTTGTGGCTCTGGCTGTTATTGTGGCGTATCTTATAGCGGGACTTCCTGCTGTGGCTCCGGCTATGGCTTTGTCGGTTTATTTTGCGCATTTTACTGCGACTCCTGCCGATGCGATAAGTACATATGCCTGCTTCTTTGCGACACCTGCAAACTATGAGAAAGCTACATCGATAGGTTATATGGGTTATCTTATTATGGCGGTAATCCTAGGACTTCTTATCAAGCTTCTTTATGCGGGTTGGTCAAATCTCAAGGTTATTCTCGGTGAAAAGCTCGACAAGCTCTTTGCTAAAATTAAAGCTATACCCGACACTGTAAAGGGTCTTGAAATAGTGGAGGGTGTTGACCTTATAGTACTTGTGCTTATTCTTCCTGTTGCTTCTGCTGCGATAACATTTATGCTTATCAAATACGGTATACAGATACCCTTTGCCAATGTTGCGGAAGCTCTTGGAAACACCCTTAATGCTATGGCTGAAAATAATGTTGTGCTTGCGGCTCTCATTATGGGGCTTATGGTTGGTTTTGATCTTATCGGTCCTGTCTCTCTTGCGGCTTTCTCTGTTGCAACAGGTGCTTATCTTGCGACAGGAAATGCACAGCTTATCACTATTTACAGTGTTTGCTTCATAGCTACCGGCTGGACTTCATTCTTCGGTGTTCTTCTTTGCAAAATCTTCAAGAAGGGTAAGACTGATACTGACGATATGAACTTTGCAACCTCAGGTCCGATAAACGCTATATTTGAAAATATAAAGCTTACAACTGCTTTTTCTATGCCTCTTGCTTGCAGAAGTCCTTTTACTGTTATTCCCGGTCTTATGGCAGGCTCGGCTCTCGGTGGCGTGTTGACAGCGACTTTCGGTATTATAAATACGGCTTATACAGACGGTTCACTTCCCATATATGCTACAGGAAATTATACATATGGCGGTGCGGAATACACCTTTGCGGAGCTGTTTGAAATGGGCGAAATTTATATGAGCTTTACACTGCCTCTTCGCTCGGGCGATTGGCTTACTTGCAGACTTCCTCTTGCGGCGATTATCCTTGGCTGTGCAGTTGTGGGCGGATTTGTAATTATGCTCCTCAAAGAGGGTGAGTATCGATTTATGTCTAAAAGAGGACTCTTCTTTGAACCCAAGGGTGACTTTGTTCTTGAAATGAGAGAACACGGCAACAAGCTTGCAAGAAAGCTCAAAGGTGAAGAATAAATATGAAATAAACGCTGTACCGTAAATCGGTACAGCGTTTAAGTTTATCTGCTGAATTTGTCTATATGTTTTTTTATAGCATTGAAACTTTCTTCTGAAAGAATATGCTCAATTTTACAAGCGTCTTCTGCGGCTGTTTCTTCAGAAACTCCAAGATGTATCAGCGCATCGGTAAGGACAGTGTGTCTGGCGTAAAGACTCAGTGCGATTTCTTCGCCCGGTTGGAGAAGAAGGATTCTGCCGTCACCTGAAACGTCGATATATCCGTTTTCTCTGAGATTTTTCATTGCAACACTTACGCTTGGCTTTGAAAATCCGAGTTCATTTGCAATATCAATAGAGCGTACACTGCCGTGCTTTTTAGTGAGCATATATATAGTTTCGAGATAATTTTCTGCTGATTGCTGAATTTTCATTGTATTTTCTCCTAAGTGATTATGTGGGGATTATATCACAGTTAAAAGTTTTTTTCAAGGGCATCAGTCTACAATGGAATTGAGCCAGATACCTTTTTTGACAAGGATGTAGCTGAGAATACATTTGAAAGTTTCAATTCCGACAACAGCTGCGTAAAGATAAACGATATAAAGGTTGGTATAACGGCTGAGTACAAAGGCAAGGGGGACATTGATGAGCCACACAAAACCGCAGTCAAAAAGAAAAGTCATAAGGGTTTTGCCTCCTGAACGGAGAGTGAAATAACCTGCGTTGGTACCTGCTTGGACAGGCATAAAAATTGCTGCTGTAATTATAAGTGAAGTTGCCAGATTTCTTACCGCATCGTCGGTGTTGTAGATTTTCGGGAAAAGGGGAGCGAAAGCACTCATAGTCAATGCTATTAATATAACTGAAACAACAGAGAAACCAAATAGTTTCGGTGCTGCAAACTCTGCTTGCTTCTTTTCTCCGGCTCCAAGCATCTGACTGAGGATTATGCCTGTAGCACTGCCGAAAGCAATAAAGGCAACGTTGAAAACATTTGTGAGGGTTGAAACTATATTTATTGCGGCAACCACATCAAGACCTCTTACAGAATAGCATTGGTTTAAAACTGCCATACCGGAAGACCAAAGAGTTTCATTTAAAAGCAGAGGTATGGTTACAAGGGTGATGTGCGAAATTTGTGAGGGTGTGATAGTAAAACGGGTGAAAAGTCCCGGAATGAAGTCGTATTTTGTTTTGTGGGTATGCGCCCATATTACAAGTATTCCGAGTTCGATGAATCTTGAAAGAGTGGTTGCAATTGCTGCGCCTTCAATGCCGAGTTCAGGGAAACCGAATTTACCGAAAATGAGAAGATAATTGAAAGTGAGATTGACAAATACAGCAGATACGGTTGCAATCATAGGAATAATTCTGTCGGTGGTTTCTCTCATAGTGCTTGCATAAGCCTGAGAAACAGCAAAGGGTACCGTGCCTATAATCATAATTTTAAGATAGCTTTTGCTGTAATTCATAACTGTCGCAACATCTTCGGGTGAGCCTTCACCTTGAAGATAAGCTGAAATGAGAGTTTCACCGAAAAAGGTGAAAATAACAGCGCCGATAACAGCGAGAAGTAAACTTGTTACCAGTTTATATTGCAGAGTCGAACGAACACCGTCTTTGTCTTTTTTGCCGTAAAACTGTGCCGTGAAAATACCTGCACCTGACATTGCTCCGAATATGCAAAGACCGAAGACGAAAATAAGCTGATTTACAATTGACACACCGGTCATCTGAAGTGTGCCCACTCTGCCGACCATTATGTTGTCAAGCATACTGACAAAGTTGGTTATGCCGTTCTGAATCATAATGGGTATGGCAATGAGAATCATTCTTTTGTAATAAGGAGTTGCACTTTTTATTGTTTCTTTGAGTTTCATAAATTTACCTCTTGTGATTTGCTCAAAAAAAATCGCTAATACGAAGGGTATTAGCGACTCATTTTTTTATGCTTGGATTAGCCGATGAAGATGAAGGGCATAAGGCTGTTTAATACAACGCCGAATGCCTGAAGGGCAACGTGAAGATCATCATAGAAATCGCCCATATAAACGTGAAACTCATTAACGTACTTCATAATGCCTTCTAACTTCATAAAGTCACTGAAATCCTTGAATGCATCCTGAAGAGAGTCATACTGAGGCATTTCAAATGAAGCGAGCTTTGAAAGGTCAATGTTGCCCAAAAATGAAGTGATCTGTGAAAAATCAATATTGCCTGCAGCAGCAGTTATATCTTCCACTGAAACAGCAGATGCAGGTAAAGCAACTGACATTGTGAGTATGAGAACTAAAGCTAAACATAAAATCTTTTTCATAAGTCTTAACTCCTTTTCTTGATTGTTAAGGAAATTATAGCAAATGTTAAGGTAATATGCAAGCCTTTAAAATAAATTTGGTTATATTTAAGATTTTTTTATTTAAATTTACACAAAGATTACACAAAGTGCTAAAGCGGTTCCGGAACCGCTTTTTATAAGAACGGTTCCGGTATGATAACTGCAAAGTTTTTTCATCGGCTCTTCGCGGAGAATATAAAAGTTCTCACCGATGGTACTAAGCAGCAAAGCGAATAATCGCTTATATTTTATTCTATGCTGCAAACAGAAGATTGACATAGAGGGATTTTATGGGATATAATAAAAAAGCACTTGGTTTTATACAAAATGTGCATATTTATCGTTATAATAGCAGAAAAATAAGATTCAGACGAGAAAGGATTTTTATTATGAATAAAACAATTGGCGTTCTTTTTGCGGATACTATGGAGTACGGACCTTTTTTGCAGTGGGCAAAAGAACAGGGCACAACTGAAACAGACAGAAGAGGTAATGATTCCTGCACCGTAACGCTGATTCAGGGCGACAGAAAAATTGATGTTATAGGTGTCAGATGCGGTATAGGTAAGGTTAATGCTGCCTCTGCAACTGCGTTTTTAATTGCAGATGATAAAGTCGATATGATCCTTAATGCGGGTCTTTCAGGTGCTGTGCAGAAGCTCAGACGTGAAGATATGATTGCGGTTGAAACATATGTTGAGTGCGACTATGACCTGACAGCTATCGGCAAGCCTTTAGGTGTCAAGGCTGACGGCCAAAAGTACATTTACACAGCTGATGAAAAACTTATGTCCTATGCACTCGAGAGCTCAGGCATTATCAAAGCAAAGGCCGGTACTGGTGACATTTTCCTTACAGATAAGGTCAAGAAAGAACTTTACAGAGATACCTTCGGTATCGAGTCCTTTGATATGGAAACTGCGGCTATTGCGGGTGTGTGCGACAAGTCGGGCGTGCCTATGCTTTCTCTTCGTAAAATCAGTGATGATGCAGATGATGCTTCTGTTCAGGATTACAGAGAAATGAACAACCGACAGGAGGCTTGTCTTACAGATCTTCTAGTGAATATTTTCAGAAGAATTTTAGCTGATGACTCACAGTGGTGATATAAAAATAAAAAAACTTTGAAAAAAATTAAATATTTAGCTTTTCAACTCTTGCAAAACCTTGTTTTTTGAGATATAATAATCTATGGTTTTATTATTGCGGAAGTTTAACCTTTTTTAGGCAAAAAACGGTATTTTAGTTGTTGTTTCAGAAAAATAAGGTTAGAAAAACAAAGGAATGGGGAGTTATTTTGAAAGCAGATTTACATTGTCACACCAAACTTTCAGATGGTACTTTAGGTATAGACGATTTAATTATTCTTGCTAAAAACAGTGGTGTTACCACTCTTGCTGTTACAGATCACGACAGTCTTGCCGGTACGGTCAGAGCAACTATCATAGGTGAAAGACACGGAATTAATGTGATTCCTGCTGTTGAATTTTCTGCAACAGACGGTAAGAGAAAAGCTAAGGCTCATATTTTGTGCTATCTTCCCGATACTCCCGAAAGACTGGAGGGTCTTTGCAAGAGCAATTCGGAAAAGAGAAAAAGAGCAGCAAGAATTATGGTTGCTAAGGTTGCTAATAAATTCCCTGTTACTCCCGAACTCATTATGAAATGCGCAACAGGTTCAACTAATATATATAAACAGCACATTATGCAGGCTCTTATGGAGTGCGGTTATACCACCACAATTTTCGGTGACTTATATAATATGCTCTTCTCAAAAGAGTCAAGAATAAATGTACTGATGGAATCTACATACCCCGAACCGGCAGAAATCATTGAAGCTATTCACGAAGCCGGCGGTATCGCAGTGTTGGCGCATCCCGGTTTCTATAACAATTTTGAGCTTCTCGAAGAGCTTATTCCTTTAGGGCTTGACGGCGTTGAGGTATGGCACCCTGAAAACACACCTGAACAGCAGGAGCTTCTTATAAACATCGCAAAGAAAAACGATCTTCTTATGACAGGCGGTAGTGATTTCCACGGTGCATATAATGCTTATCCCATCAAGCTAGGTGAATACGGTCCCGATGAAGAACAGGTTGCTAAACTTTTATCTTATAAAGCAAAGAAACGCAGAAAACTTAAGAGACAGGCCGCGGCAGAAGCTAAATAAACCAACTTAAACGGAGTCATACAATGAGCGAAAACGATGTAAGAATTTATGTCAGCAAAAAAGAAATGAACAAAATTGCCGGTGAATTTGCAGGCAACTTTGATGCTGTTATGCGTCAGAGAGCCAACGGTAACATAGATAAGGCACGTAAACTCGGTGCGTCTCTCGCTACTATTGCGCCTACCGGTGAGGGTGACGGAATCTTTGTAAATCTCAGAGATCACCTTTCTCAGAAATTCTTTGTGCAGGACATTCTTTATCAGATAAGGGTACTTCTTGTTTTTGCTTGTGAAACTCTTCTTCAGATGGAGCTTCCTACAGAGCTTTTATCAACAACAGCAATAGCTTCTATGTATGATGCTATGGAAAAAGATATGCCCGGTTTCTACAGCAATATAGCAAACGGTGCAGCCTTTACATTCTATTACCTTGCCATACAAAAAGGCGGGGATATCTCTGAAAATATCGGTGAAGCATTTGCTATGCTTTGTTCTGTAAAAAATAAAGACAGTTATGTTCTCGCAGGCAAGACTATATGGAATATAGCTGTGGATATCATCGGAAAAGAAATCGAAAAGGCTGATATCAAACAGTCGGCTGAAGAGAAATAAATTGTTGAAAGCGGGCATTATTATGTCCGCTTTTGTGCATAAGTTTTTTACTTTTGGAGGAAAATATGAAAGTTAATGACATTAAAGAAATTCTTGACGCAGAAGTTATCTGTAGATCTGATTTACTTGAAACTCCTGTGAATGCTGCTTGCGGTAGCGATATGATGAGCGACGTTCTTGCTTTTGTTAAAGAGCAGGCTGTTCTTCTCACCGGTCTTGTTAATCCTCAGGTGGTACGCACTGCTGAAATGATGGATATGCATTGCATAGTATTTGTCAGAGGTAAACGCCCTGACCTTAATATGATTGAAATGGCTGAGGACAGAGATATGGTTATGCTTTGCACTGACCTTGAAATGTTCACATCATGCGGCAAACTTTATTCGGCAGGTCTGAGAGGAGGCAGCGGAAAATAATGGCTGACAGCATCAGGCTTCATTATGATGTTTCCGGTACCGATTTTACCCTTGCAGGTGCTGCTTCAAGTGATGTCAAGCGTACCCTTAAACAGCTTGGCGTATCACCGACTGCCATAAGAAATGTTGCCATTGCTATGTATGAGGGCGAAATCAATATGGTTATTCACGCAGGCGGCGGAGAAATCGACGTCGAAATTACGGAAACAGATATAAATATTATACTTGAGGACCAGGGTCCCGGTATCGAAAATGTTGAACTTGCAATGAAAGAGGGATATTCAACTGCTCCCGATAATATACGTTCATTAGGCTTCGGTGCAGGTATGGGTCTGCCCAATATAAAGAAATACACTGATGAGTTCAAAATAGAAACTCAGGTTGGTGTAGGAACAAAACTTATACTTAAGGTGAATATTTAAGAATATTTTATACCTTGGAGAAAAGGTGAAAAAATGGCTAAGATATTTCATTCGGTGCGCCTTGACGCTGATAAATGTCAGGGCTGTACCAATTGTATAAAACGTTGCCCCACAGAGGCAATACGTGTCAGAAACAAGAAAGCATATATTATTTCAGACAGATGCATCGACTGCGGTGAGTGCATAAGAGTCTGCCCTCATCACGCGAAATATGCAGTAGGTGAAAGCTTCAATGAACTCTTAAAATATAAATACAGAATTGCACTTCCTGCCCCTGCGCTTTACGGTCAGTTCAATAACCTTGAAAATGTTGACTATGTACTGACCGGTCTTAAAAGAATGGGTTTTGACGATGTAGTTGAAGTGTCAAAGGGTGCTGAAATTTTAAGTTCGGCAACAAGAGAGATGTTCGAAAACGGTGAGCTGAGAAAACCGGTTATTTCATCGGCTTGTCCTGCTGTTGTAAGACTCATAAGAACAAGGTTTCCGAATCTTCTCGGTAATCTTCTTCCCACTTGTGCGCCTATAGATATTGCTGCAAAAATGGCAAGGGAAAAGGCAAAAAAAGAAACCGATTATACTGACGAAGAAATAGGTGTGTTTTTCATTACACCTTGCCCTGCAAAAAGAACCGCTATCAGAACACCTTTATGCCACGAAGACTACGGCATAAACGGTGCGATTGCAATAAAAGATATTTACACTGTTCTTGTTCAGACTATGGACAGACTCAATCCTGAAGAGGTTGAACTTATTAACGATTCGGGTATTATAGGCGTTGGTTGGTGCAGCAGCGGTGGCGAAGCGGCAGGTCTTCTCAAGGAGAGATATCTCGCTGCAGACGGTATAGAGAATGTTATAAATGTACTTGAAGAGCTTGAAGATGAAAAGCTCAATGACCTTGATTTTATAGAGCTTAACTGCTGCACAGGCGGATGTGTAGGCGGTGTGCTGACAGTTGAAAATCCTTATGTTGCTAAGGCGAGAATACAGAGACTTCGCAAGTTTATGCCCGTTTCCTGCAACACCCTTGAAGATTATTTCACAATAGACGATTTAGGCTGGACTAAGGAAATAACTCCGTCACCGGCTATGAAGCTTGCCGACAATGTCATCACAGCTATGAAGATGATGGCAAAGCTCAAGGAGATTGAAAGCTCCCTGCCGGGGCTTGATTGCGGTATATGCGGTGCGCCGAGTTGCAGAGCTCTTGCTGATGATATAGTCAGAGGCTACGCTCAGGAGGCAGACTGCGTATTACATAATATAAGAGTCGGCGGAAAAGATGATTGGCTTCCTGCACCTTTCAGGGTGAAAGTGCAAAGTGAAGATATAGGTGAAAAGAATGAAGATTAAAGATTTGGCAGAAAAACTTAATTTAAAAGTCCTGACCCCTTATAATGAAGACAGAGAAGTTACAGGATGTTACAGTGGCGATTTGCTGTCGTGGGTAATGTCGAGGGCTAAAGAAGGCGATGTATGGCTGACGGTTATGGGTAATATCAATGCCGTTGCTGTTGCAGTGTTAACAGACTGTGCTTGCATTGTTCTGACTGAGAATGCAACACTTGATGAACAGGCTAAAGATAAGGCTGAACTTCAGGGAGTGTGCTTTTTGCAGAGCGAGCAGAACGCCTATGAATTATCCGTGGAGATATCGAAACTCATATGAAGCTGTATTATGATTTGCATCTTCATTCTTGTCTATCGCCTTGTGGTGACAATGATATGACGCCTTATAATCTCGTGAACCTTGCCAAAATTTTCGGCTATGATATTATCGCCCTGACTGACCATAATACCTGCAAGAATTGCGAAAGTGCTATGAAGGTTGGTGAGGAAATAGGCATAACCGTTGTGCCGGGAATGGAGTTTTGCACAAGCGAAGAAATTCACAATGTGTGTCTGTTTCCTACGTTGGAAAAAGCTATGGCGTTTTCAGATTATATTTTGGGTACCCTGCCGAAAATTAAAAATAAGGAAAAGATTTTCGGTGAACAGCTTATTATGGACGATAGAGACGGGATTCTTGGTAGGGAAGAAATTCTGCTGACAACAGCAAGCTCTGTGAGTATTGACCAACTCTCGGATCTTGTGGAAAAATATGACGGTGTGTGTTATCCTGCCCATATAGACAGAAACTCATACAGCATCATTTCATCTCTCGGTAATTTCAGCAGTGATATAAATGTGAGATGCTTCGAGCTAACACCAAAGGCAGATGCTGAATTTTATCTCGAAAAGTACCCTGCTACAAAGGGAAAACTCATAATAAGAAGTTCGGACGCTCATTATCTCGAGAATATGCGAGAACCTCAGTTTATGATAGATTTGCCGGAAAACAGTGCAAAGGCTCTGATAGATTATCTGAAAGGAAGACATAAAAAATGAACGAAAAAGAGAGAGCTGTAGAATTATTCAAAGAGGGTTTCAACTGCTCACAGTCGGTTTTTACAGCTTTTGCTCATAGGTTTGACATAGACGAAGAAACAGCCAAGAAAATCTCAGCAGGTCTCGGTGGCGGAGTCGGCAGAATGAGAGAGGTCTGTGGGGCAGTAAGCGGTGCGGCAATGGTTATAGGAAGTATAACCTCGGCTACAGACGGCAAGGACAGTGATGGCAAACAGAAAAACTATGAGCTTGTCCGCGAATTTGCTGAGAGATTCACAAAAAGAAACGGAAGCATAATCTGCCGTGAGCTTCTTGGACTTGAAGTGAAAATGGAAAACACTGCACAGCCTGAAAACAGAACGGCAGAGTACTATAAAAAAAGACCTTGTGTAGAATTGGTTGGCGATGCTGCAGAAATATTGGCAGAGCTTATAAGAGAAAACGAATAATATCGCGTTTTTGATTCTTTTTCCGCGATAGGAAAAAGAATGATTGCGCCCGGCGAGGGCAATACAAAGAAAAACAGCTCCGATTTTAATCAGAGCTGTTATCTTTTATATCAGATGTGATCCTTATATCTCTCGGCGGTGATGATGCCGTCTTCAACGTGGAGCTTGCAGATACGTGCGTTACGTGCATCGAATGCGCTTGCACCGGTAGCGTTGTCATAATCTCTGGCGTGATATATTGCATACCACTGACCGTCATATTTTATCATTGAGTGGTGACCTGTACCCTCTTCAAATTCATTTGCTTTGAGTACGGGGTGATATGTGGTGTCGTTGGGATATTTCTCAAATTTGATCTTTGTAAGATCGGTTTCATCGGTTTTAGCTCTTGCATAGCCGATATAATATGTAGGCTGTTCAAAGCAGTTGCCGGAATACATAAGGTACTGCCAGTCACCTTCTTTGAAATAGAAAGCACCTTCTATGGTGTGCCAGTGCTGACCCTTTTTGTATCTGTCGCGGCAGTAGATGTCTTCATCGAGTGTAGGTTCAACAACGAGAACCGGGTTCTCGGCAGGGGTGAGAGGGTCGATCATCTTATCAACATAGATGCAGGTGCCGATTCTTTCGCCCTCGAATCTGTTAGCAGAATAGAAAAGGAAAAGACCTGCTTCGTTTTTGACTATGTGTGAGTCGATTGAGAAGGGGTGAAGAATACGCTTAATGCAGGTGAAGGGACCAAGAGGTTTATCGGCAACGCTGACGTGCATAGCTCCTCTGTGACCGCCCTTGTCGGGTGTATCATCATAAATTTCAATAGAGTTATACATATAGAATTTGCCGTCAAGCTCCCTAACACTGGGTGCCCAAAATGAGTGTCTTTCCGGGACTGTCATAACTATACCGTGATATTCCCAACCTTCGAAGAGATTGTCTGAATGGTAGGCATATACGCCGTCGTGACCGGTGACATAGATATAGAATCTCCCACCGCTTTCTAAGATATACGGATCAGCCTGACCCTGATAATTTCCGCTGTCAACTTTAAGTAAGTCCATAATTTTTCTCCTGTAAGTGGTATTTTCTTGATTATATAATGAATGACAAGAAAAAGCAAGGGGGGAAACGTAATTG
>JAZQZO010000175.1:0-3857 GCA_045634065.1 Acutalibacteraceae bacterium | reverse complement strand
AACCTCGATCTGAATACGGGGGCTCTTTGCAGCTGAGAGTGCCTGAGCAACTCTTTCTACATCGCCTTCACTGAGATTTACGGGTACTGCAATAATGCTGCTTGCAGTGACACATGATGAGATAGACTTGATGAGAAGCATATCTGTCTTTTCTTTTACAATAGCGGGAAGCTCGATAACTGATACATGGATTTTGTTGAGTAGCTTGGCAATTTCAATCTTTTCTCTGAATGAGAGTGAGCAGTTGCCTGATTTAGCAGCCTGCTTGAGGGTGATGTCTGCGATTGATAATTTCTGCATTTTAAAAACTCCTTAAATTCAATTTATCACTTTTGCATTTGATTTAAGCTTTTTGGGAGGTATACAATAAAAAAAGCCCCGAAGTTACATCGTAACTTCAAGGACGAATAAATATTATCCGTGGTACCACCTTGATTACTGTTAAACAGTCACTTTTCAAAGCTCTGACAAGCTTTTAGCCATGATAACGGGGCATCCGGAACCACCTACTCAACTGAAAGTCTTCAGCAGTTCTGCTCAGAAAGGAGACTGAATTGAATTTATGTATCGGTTCGCACCATACACCGACTCTCTGAAATCATAAGAAACAACTCTTAATTTCTTCAACGCATTTGTGATATTGCAAGTATAATAGCACTTTAAAATGAAAAAGTCAAGAGATTTATCAAATTTTTTCTCACTTGACAAAGACATCACTTATAGTATAATTTATATAGATTAAGTCGGAGGTAATATTATGATATATGCAGTTATAGCCGCAGGCGGTATCGGTAGCAGAATGGGTGCCGACAAACCAAAACAGTATATTGAGATCGGCGGTAAAGCAATAATCCTACATACTGCTGAAAAATTTATTAAATGTGAAAGAATAAGCAAAGTTATTGTACTGTGCCCTGCCGACTGGGTTGATTACACAAGGGAAATTTTTGCTGACACCGAAGTTGTAGTTATTAGCGGTGGTAAAACAAGAAACGAAACTCTTATGGGAGCCATTGATTATATTGAAGAAACTGATGGACTCAGCAGTGAAACCTATCTTGTGACACACGATGCCGTAAGACCATTTGTTACAGAAAAAATTATAAACGACAATATAGATGCTATGCTTCGTTTTGGTGCTACGGGCACTGTTATACCTGCAACTGATACTGTTTTCCAAAGTGAAAACGGTCAGGTTATCGACAGTATACCCGACAGAAGTGAGCTTTACCAGGCTCAGACTCCTCAGTGTTTCGGTGCACTCAAACTCAGAGAATATTATGAAAGTCTCAGTGATGAAGAAAAAAATATTCTCACTGACGGATGCAAGATTTATCTTCTGAAAGGTCACGATGTTCACCTTGTGCAAGGTGATGTCAGCAACATTAAAATCACCTACCCTCACGATCTGATTGTAGCCAAAGCTATTCTCGATGTATAACCTATGCCACTTGTCAGTTTTGATGAGTGGCTATTTCTATATAAAAACAGCAACCTGAAACTCAGGTTGCTGTTTGTGTATCGATAATTATTTAATTCCGAAGAAACCACCGATTGTGTAGAATAAATCTCTGAAGAACTTTACGATTTTCTCCCAGAAAGTAAGTGTGGGTGTATTATCTTTAACATATTCTTCGGTTACAGGGTTGTTTCCGTTGATTTCGTTGATGTTACCGTTATCATCAATTGAGAATACGAGGTACTGAATATGTGAAGGCTCATCTTCATAAAGAATACCGAAGTTGCCGTCTGCAAGCTCTGTCATACAGGAATATCCGAAGAAACTATTGTATGTAAGTTTGTATGTTGAAATCCAGTTAATAGGCTTAGTACCATCAATAAGACCAACCTTGATAACACCGTCATCTCTCTCGTCAGGATTTGAAGCAAATGAACCAAGCACAACTTTTTTGCCATTGATGGTCTTTGTTGTGTTGATGAAGCTTACCATACAGTTGCCCATAGCTTCAAGCTTAGAATCGATAACGAAATCGCTCCAAGTAACACCGTTGTCATAGCTGTCAGCATAAGCTACGTGTGTGCCCTTATTACGAGCAAACATACGGAGAACACCGTTTCCGAGGTCGATAATCTGGCTTTCACTTGTCTTACCAACAACCATTGAAGGTGTTGTTTCAGCACCTCTGTGCCAAGTAACACCGTTATCGTCTGAATAGATTGTGCTTACATTTTCAAATTCATTCCAACCCAAAGCACCGTTATCATAAACCATAAAGATGATTCTTTCTGTACCGTCTTCAAGAGTTGTTACAAAGCCTCTGCCTGGGCAGATGCCAAGGAAGAACTCGTTAACAGTTTTTACTGAAGCTGTAAGATTAACGGGAGCACTCCAAGTTTTACCGTTATCATCACTATATCTCATCCAGAGATATGTTGTGCTGTAGCACTTAAGAGCAGCATCAGCATAGAAAACATTCTGATTTACAGCAACAGTGATACCTGTATTACCCTTCTGCATCATTGTAAGGGGTTCGCCGTATTTATAAATATCAAGTTCAGTGTCAACGCTGTATTCAGTTTTTTCACCGTCAATTACTTTATAAACAGGAGCCATACCGTTTGCATTATAGTCGCCGATATAATATTCAAAGGTATTTAAATCTGCAGATGTATCACCTGTTGTAAGAAGCATATGTGATTTACCGTCAATAGTGATAAAACCTGTACCCTGCTTGCACTTGAGGTAACCGCAACCTGCAGGCTGAGCATCTGTAACAACAAAAATTCTGCCTGTTTCTTTTGACTGCACTACTGCTGAGTCGATGAAAGAAGCACTGTCTGCTGCAGTAACACCGTCAACATAGTCATCGAAGTGATTAAGAATGTCGTATTTCCAGTTGGTGTAGCCATTTTTTGAATAAGCAGCAAGAATATCGATGTTGTTAGGAGAGTCACTACCGTGCTTATAACGCATATCAGCAATAGCCATTACTGAACCATCATTGAGGGTATAAAGCGCAGGAATACGATATTCGTCAACACCGTATGAACCTCTGTCGAAGGGCTGTTTGTAATCAACGGCAGCCACTGCAACTGATGCAAGAGTTAAAATCATAACAATTGCAAGCATTGTTGAAAGTATTTTTTTCATAAAATCGTCCTCTTTTCAAAATTTTATTAAAATAACAACTTAAAGTTGTTTATTTACAAATTAAAGACCTGTCTTTTCTCTGATGTAGTTTCTTGCAAGTACAGCATACTCATAGGGGTTAGCCTTTGCAGGATCCTGCTCAGCTTCAACAACAACCCAGCCTTCATAACCTGCTTCATCAAGCACATCAAAAACAGGAGTGAAATCAAAGTCACCGTCGCCGGGTACTGTGAATGAACCGGCTCTTACGCTGTCAAGGAAGCTATAGCCTTTTTCCTTAGCTTCAGCGATAATATCCTTGCGGATTGACTTGAGGTGAACGTGCTTTGTTCTGTGAACATACTTCTTAAGTACGCCGATAACATCTTCACCGCTGAATGAAAGGTGACCTGTATCGAAAAGAAGGTAAACAAGGTCAGGGTCAGTAATTTCCATAAGCTTGTCGATTTCTTCTTCAGTCTGAACACCGGTACCCATATGGTGGTGAACAGTAAAGTACATACCCTTCTCTTTTGCAAGTCTGCCCATTTCGTTGAAGCCCTTAGCGATAAGCTCCCACTGTTCATCTGTGTAAACAGGCTTTTCTCCGAAGATGCTTACATCTTTACCCTGAATGCTGTTACCCTGCTCTGAGGCACCGATAACCTTTGCACCGAGAGCGTGAAGAAAATCTCTGTGCTTGATGAAAGCTTCGATTGTAGCTTCATAGCCATCTGAGAGAAGAAGTGAGGAGAACCATGCATTA
>JAZQZO010000174.1:0-6435 GCA_045634065.1 Acutalibacteraceae bacterium | reverse complement strand
AGCTCGCACAGGCAGGGCAAAGCAAACAACAATCACCCTCTTGCGCAGCCTCAGCACAGATGTTGACTGCCTCTTCAAGACTTTCGGCAAAGAGGTAATCTGTAAAGCCGATATCGTCGCAGGCACTCGCAATCTTTTCCTTGGTCTGACCGATGAGTACAAGCTTTCTAACCTTGCCGGGGAAGTGGCTGACCCACTCGCTGAAATCTGCATCTTTGTCATAGCCGCCGCCGATAAGCACTGTGGTGCTCGGCATAGCGTCGATAGCCTTGATAGCCGCGTCAGTGTTGGTACCCTTTGAGTCGTTGTAATATCTCACGCCCTTATTTGTGGCAACATATTCGATGCGATGTTCCACGGCTGTGAAGCGTCTGAGCGCGCTTTTGATAGTCTCAACGTCCACGCCGAAGCTCTTTGTCATAGCCACGGCAGCCATAATATTTTCATAGTTGTGAAGACCTACAAGGTTGGTTTCGTCGACATTGATGAAAGCTTCTGACCTGCCGTTTTCGGCAAAGTAAATGGTGCCGTCTTTATAGTAATAGCCGTCGCTGAGTTCTCTGAGTGAGCTGAAGAAAATCGCCTTGCAGCCGAGAGTCTTGCCAAATTCACGCAGCACATCGTCTTCGTAGTTAAGCACGCAAAAGTCGTCGGAAGTCTGATTTTTAGCTATGCTCTTTTTGATCTCAGCATAGTTTTCCATTGTCTTGTGGCGGTCAAGGTGGTCGGGGGTGATATTAAGAATTGCACTGACCTTGGGTCTGAAAGTTATCATAGTTTCAAGCTGGAAAGAGCTGATTTCCGCAACTGTTGAGCCTCCCTCTTTGGAAGTCAGAGCAAGACCTGTGTATGGTATTTCTATATTGCCAACAAGCAGGGTATCACTGTCGTGTGCCTTGACAATTTCATAAACAAGAGAGGTTGTGGTGGTTTTGCCGTTGGTACCTGTGATAGCTATAATGTTGCCCTTGTCATAAAGATAAGCAAGCTCGATTTCGCTGTAAATTGGAATGTCCATTTCAGTTACTGCTACCATTATAGGGGTATCGAGAGGTACGCCGGGGGAGACCACACAAATGTCGATATTCTCCAGGTCTGATTTATTGATATCGCCTAAAAGAAATTTAGCTTGTATGTTATCAGAAATCTGTTTTGATACGGTGTCGGTATCAAGGCTTGCGTTGCCGTCGTATATTATGAAGTTTTCGCCAAGCTGCAAAAGCATCTGAGCAGCGGCGATGCCACTTCGGCCTGCACCGACAATAAGATAATTTTTAGCTTTCATATTAGCCTCCAAAATCTTGAATTTCAATATATTATATCACCCTGCAAATGCTAAATCAAGAGAAAAATAAAGCAACCGCACAATTCTTTTCGTAGAATCTTAAAGCGGTTGCTTAGTCTTTGATTTTTGCGCAGCAGGTGTGGAACTTGGTATCAAAGAGCCATCTGCCGTCTTTTCTTATAATTGTGAAAACGAAACTCTGAGGATTATTTTCATTTTCAAATTTAGGATAGTACGTAGGTATAAGTGTGTACTTATAATTTTTATGGTTGATCTTTTTCAGTGAATCTGTATAGTGCTTTGTACCCTTGTCCGGGTCACCTGCACCACCCTCAGCATAGTGATAAAGTTTACCGCCGACTTCTGTGTAGAAATAAAGTTCGTTTTCGTAAACCTCTTTGGTGAAATATTTGCTGAGCATACTCACAAGGTCGTTCTTAGTTTTGATATCTGGATGGTCAACGGCCGCGAATTTACAGGGAATTCCATAAAAATTGCGGTTTATATATTCCGATGAAGTGTACGCACAGGAGTAAACCCAGTTCATATAAACATCAATAGCAGTATTAAAGAGCTTTTTTGCATCTTTTACCTTCAGAGCAGGTGCCTGAGTCGTAACCTTGAGCTTGGCTGAATATTCACCGTAATAGTTTTTACCGCCAACCTTCTTAAAGGCACGTACCGCAAAACGGTAAGTAGTTTCGGCACTGAGATCTTTTACCGTCAGAGACTCCGATGAAGTATTGGAAATGAGAGTATATTTCTTGGAGTCGGCATTGTAGAAATATACGGCATATTTTGCACCGTTTACTTTATTCCAGGAGAGTTTGACTTTGTTGTTGCTAAGACCTGAATATTCAAGATCTTTAACTTTATCGGGAACATCAACCTTGGTTGTGGTTTTTACATAATCTGAAATCGTACCGTAAAGTTTTGAACCGTCATCATTATTATAGCCCTGAACAGCGAAATAGTATGTTTCACCTTCGTCAAGCCCGGTTACTTTACATTCTGGCTCTTTGGAGTTTTTAATGAAGGTGTATTTTTCAGTGGCAGGTGAATAGAAGAATACAGAATATGAATCGCAGTCTTTGAGCTTTGCCCAACTAAGGGTTACACCTGTTATACCGGGTTTAGCTTTGAGGGATTCGACCTGAGCCGGAGCTGAAACAGCAAGGCATACAGATGTGAACAAACAGCATAAAACACTTAAGATAAGTAAAAACAAGCTTATCTTTTTAAATGAAATTTTCTTCATCCGTACACCTCCCTCTTTATGTTGTATGAGAATTAAATAGTGTAAATGGCATAATGTCACAATTTACTGCTAGCAGTATATCATAGGAATGTAAAAAGTATGTGAAATTTCAGGCTTTTTTGCAATATTTTTTAAATTTTTTTCTTATAGTTGTAAAAATAAAACATAAATGATATAATAACTTCATATTTATGGGAGGTGGAAAGATGATATCTGTAATCATAGCTGTAAGCAAAGGCGACAAACATATAAAACAGCAAATTCTTTCTATACTTCCGCAGCTGAGTTTTTCAGATGAGGTTATTGTTTCTGATGACAGACCCGGAGGAATCACAGAGCGTATAGTCAAGAAGATAGCCGCTGAGGACAGCAGAGTCATATGGGTCGAGGGCAAAAACAAGGGTACCACTGCCAATTTTGTCAATGCCATAAGGCACAGCAAAGGAGATAAGATATTCTTCTGCGAGGGCAAAGACGTATGGCTTCCCGATAAGGTGAAAAGGGTGACAGAGGCTTTTAGTGAGGGTGCAGACCTGGTGGTACACAACGCCTATATCACCGACGAAAATCTGAACATTACCGACTATTCATTTTTTGAGAAGTATTCGGTCAGTAAAAATCCTGTGGCAAATGTGATGAAAAACACTTTCAGTCTTGGCTTTATGGCTGTGGACAGGAAGATACTGAAAAAAATTATGCCCATACCAAGAAGTGTGCCTGTTGCGGCACAGTGGATTGGCATTATCGCCGGTATTTACGGTAAGATTAAACTTGTAGATATACCGGTTATGTATTGCCGTGTGGATAAAAATAAAAAAGACAGTTTTGAGATGTCTTTCAGAAACGGCAGTAAAGCTAATCTTGTGAGCAAGCTTTATAAAAGAATATTCTTAGGCAACTGAAAAGGCCATAGATTACACTTTGGTAATCTATGACCTTTGTTTTTATTTGTCTATTGAAACTAACACGCTATCGACAATTTTCTGCCAGTCGCTAAGGCTTCTTGAACCGATATAGCTGTCGCCTACGATATTGCCGTTTTCGTCAACAAAAATTGTTTCGGGTACTGAGTAAACCTCTTTGAGCTTGATCATATCAAGTGATTTGCTGGGAAGAAGGCTCTTGTAGGTAACACCTGTTGATTCAATAATATCCATAGCGCTCTGATAAAGTGAGGGTGTATAACCGTCGCCTGCATAGCTAACGTCACAGACGATGCCGATAATCTGGAAGTCTTTGTCTGCATATGTCTCGTGAAGAGTGTTGAGGTCCGGCATTTCTCTGATGCAGGGGCTGCAGAAGGTTGCCCAGATGTTAATCATAGTCAGTTTCTTGCCTTTGAAGATATCTTCGGTAACAGTGTTACCCTCAAGATCAACTGCAGTGAATTTAGTGAATGAGTTCTTTTCAACGCCGTCAAGATTTTCTTCGGGTATCTTTATGCCAACAGGATCATTATAGATGATTGAAGAGTTCTCATCGCCACTCTGCTGAGTGTCACCGCAAGCGGCAAAGCAAGTGACAATCATAAGGATTGCAAAGAGAAGGGCTAAAGTTTTTTTCATATTGATCACCTCATTGAGATTCGGACTGTCCGTAAAGAACAGTCCGTTTGTTTGATCTGTATCAGTTTTTCTTAAAGCCGCCGATGAGCTTTTTGAGACCGCCTTTTTTGCCGTTACACATATCAAGCAGACCGTCTACGCTCATTTCGGGTACGAGACCACCGGTGAAACCGCTGAAAGAACGAAGAGGCATATCCTTGATGGATTCTGTAATCATTTCAGGGTTTTCTGCGCTGAGTGAAACAATCTTTGCACCGGCTCTGAGAGTACCGTAAAGGAACTTGCCGAAGGGGCTGACTGCAACCTGCTGAACTGAGTTGTTGATAGTCAGGTCGCCCTTTTTGAATGTGCTGTTGTTGGGAAGTGTGTATCCGAGCACAGCTTCAAACTGATTTTCGGGAATAGTTGCCATTGAGTCAACTGCATAGTAGATGGGAGCAACTTCTGAATAGTCGGGTACTTCTGCGTCGGGCTTGTTTGTGATAACTTCAACGCTGTCATAGAGACGGCTGTCTCTTGATGATGCTGCAACGATGATTTTATATTCACCGCTTTCAGCGTGCCAGTCATTGATGTTTACATTGTAGTAGCTGAATGCTCTCTCGTCAAGCTCGATGGAAACCTTTTTCTTTTCACCGGGTTCAAGATAAACCTTCTTGAAGCCTTTGAGTTCACGGTCGGCCTTATAGATTTTGCTTTCGGGAGGACAAACGTAAACCTGAGCAACTTCAGCACCTGCAACATCGCCGATGTTCTTGAGGGTGAAAGCAACGGTGAGCTTTTCGCCTTCTTTCACTTTCTTGCTGCTAAGCTTGATATTCTTATACTCGAACTTAGTGTATGAAAGACCGTGACCGAAGGGGTACTGAACAGCTTTCTTAGCCTTATCGAAGAAACGGTAACCTACGAAGATACTCTCACGATACTCAACAGTTCTGGGACCCATCGGGAAGTATTTTGAAACCACGTTGTCTTCGTTGTTGAAGGGGAAGGTTTCTGCGAGCTTACCGCTGGGATTAACCTTACCGTAGATGAGATCATATGCAGCTTCACCGCCCGCCTGACCGCCAAGGTACATATTGAGAATAGCTTTAACCTTGCATTCCCAGAGATCCATCTTGATGGGTGAACCGCAGGAGAGTACAACGATAACATTGTCGTTAACCTTGGTGATTTCATCTACAAGTACATTATGCCCTCTTGGGATGTTCATATGCTTACGGTCGAAGCCTTCGCTTTCATAAGCGTCTGTGAGACCGATGAAGAGAAGAACTGCATCCTTGCCCTTAGCAACCTGAACTGCTTCGTCGATGAGCTTTTTGTTGTAACCGTCACCTTTGAGAGTGTAACCTGCAGCATAAGCAAAGGACTGACCTTCGTTTCTCATAGCTTCAGTGAATGATACTGTTTTGGGTGGGTTGATATGGCTTGAGCCTGCACCCTGATATCTCAGGTGCTTTGCAAGCGCACCGATAACGGCAACTCTCTGCTTGGACTTAAGGGGAAGTGCACTATCATTATTCTTGAGAAGAACTGCAGATTCAGCAGCAGCTTTTCTTGCGATTTTGTGATGAGCTTCGAAGTCTACTTTATAGCCTTTGCCTTCCTGAGCCTTGCAGTCGAAAGCGAACTTAATCATACGAAGAACAACCTTATCAAGGTCAGCTTCATCGAGAGAACCGTTCTTTACAGCTTCAACAATGTGCTTGTCGTTCATGCCGCCGTTGCCGGGCATTTCAAGGTCAAGACCTGCCTTGATACCTGCAATTCTGTCATTGACAGCGCCCCAGTCTGAGACAACGATGCCTTTATAGCCCCACTCACCGCGAAGAACGTCTGTGAGCATACGTTTGTTGTCTGAAAGATATGTGCCGCCGAGTCTGTTGTAAGAGCACATAACAGTTGTGGGCTGCTCGTTTCTTACTATGTATTCAAAGGGAGTGAGATAGATTTCGCGAAGAGCTCTTTCGTCAACAACAGAGTCAATGCACATTCTGATGTGCTCCTGATTGTTAGCGCAGAAGTGCTTGAGGCTGACACCTACGCCCTCTTTCTGAACGCCGTGAACAAAAGCTGCGCCCATACGAGCTGCGTGATATGGGTCTTCTGAAATATATTCGAAGTTTCTGCCGCAAAGGGGGCTTCTCTTGATGTTGACACCGGGGCCGAGAAGAGTTGTAACTTTATATGCTTTAGCTTCGTCAGCGAGGATTGAGCCTACTTCTTCGAGAAGTTCGGGGTCCCAGCTGCTTGCGGTTGTAACTGCGGTGGGGAAGCAGGTAGCGATTTCAGCTTTCTGCATAATATTGGTACCGCCGGTCTGCATT